>CAYWPW010000113.1:0-6474 GCA_964460095.1 uncultured Candidatus Cloacimonadota bacterium | reverse complement strand
CCGCTAACTGCACCGAAATATCCGAACCCATTTTGTATTCCACCGTGAGAATAACCATCTGTCATATACAAATAATTAAAATAATTTTGAGAGATCGAATATACAGAAATTTCGTAATCACCATAAAATACGATTGCTCCACTGTAGGCACTTTCAGTAACATAATATTGCCCATTATCCGGGTTCAGAAAAGGAAGGTATGAGCCATAGAAATCTACTCTCCTGGGAAAACCATTCATGTTTTCATATTCTTCTTCATCTTCAGGGGTTTCATGGTCACCAAAAGTAGCAATATATTGAGGTTCATCCTCAAACTCTAACAGGCAATAAAATTCAAACATCAGATTTACTACTTCGTCATCGATTGTTTGAATAATCAAAGGATGTTCTGAATCTGCAGTTTCATATTCAAGTTGAGGAAAGACAGTTGTCGAATCAGTAGTAAATGCTTCATCCGGAAGAACGTAAATTGAATCCGGAACTTCTGTTTCAGCCCATACGAGTTCATCTCCTATTTGAGCTTCTATCCTGTAAATATAATCTGACGAAATAATCTTCGTCTGAAAAGGATCGATGTAAACTCCGATTCCTTCCTCCAATGGAAAATAAACAAGCTGAACCGAATCAATTAAAGTTTCTCCATCAAACTCTTTTATGATTACTTCTGCATAATCGATATTCATATCGGTAAACTCATCACCATAAGGAGAAATTGTTTTTCCGATAAATATTGGTTGGATTGGATATCCCTCATACAAAAGACCGGTTATTACATAATAATCATCTTCATATCTTTCTGAGGAAGTGAAATCATCACAACCAAAAAAGAGTGCAATTATTATTAAAAGTATTATTATTCTCATAATTTTTTCCTGTTTTTGCCACTAAGAACACGAAGTTACACTAAGTATTTTTTTTATCTTAGTGCTTCTTTGTGAACTTCGTGGCTAATTATTTCTATTTCATAATCTTTCATACATTTTGATACACTACTACCATTCGATATTAAACCCGATAAAAGGTATTCTCGGGAACATTGATGTATCGTGTCCTTTCATTATCATATCTCCTTCATCATCTTCTTCGTAAGTATATTCGCGAGACCAGACATTGTTGTGTTTAAAGAGATTTATGATTTGTAAATATGGTTCGAGACTCCATTTTGAATATTGCCATTTGAATTTGAGACTTAAATCTAACCTGGAATATAGAGGTAATCTTATTCTGTCTTTATAACTATATAAGAAATGAATTCCCTGCTCATCGTAGAAGGCTTTTTCCGGTTTAAGATAAGGTTGTCCGCTTCCATAAGAATAAGTGGTTCCAATTTTGAAATCAGATCCTAAAATTTTAAAACCTGTATTTTCCGTTAAGTTGTAGGTTTGGACAATATTTATTTGATGAACTCTTTCATACCTGGGATGGTAAGGTTCTTCTTCACCGGTTTCAGGATTAATATTTGTGCTGTTAATTTTACGTTGTGTGATGCCGAAGCTGTAACCGAAAAATCCTTCCAGACCCTTCCAATCAGTGCGGAAAAGTACATCTGTTCCATAAGAATAGCCATCACCCATATTATAAACATCAGATAGAGTTCCGGTTTGATTGTTCCATTCAAAATCTGTTTCAGGACGGAATTCCACCAGGTTGTCATAAGATTTATAATATGTTTCTACATCAAAGGCAAAATCATTCCCGATCTGGGTTTTGTAGCCGAGAATGAAATGGTCCGAAACTCCGGGTTTCACGCTTCCATCCAATGGAAACCACAAATCCATTGGAGTGATCATTCCAGGATTCATGGAAGTTAAATATTGAAAATATCTGCCATAATTGAAATACACATTGCTCAACTCGGTTAATTTCCTTCGGATAGAGAATCTGGGTGAAACGCGGAAATAATCTCCAACCGGAGAAGCGGGAAGATTGGGGGATTCGCTATGACAAAATGTTAATCTCAATCCCGGTTGTATTGTCCAAAAATCGCTTAAATCCCAACTATCCTGAAAAAATGCCGAAAATATTCCGGAATCCACTTCCACATCAGGCAAGCTTTCCGGATCAATATCGGAATTCTTTACTTCATAAATAAAAGTGATATTATTGTATTTTACTTCAAATCCAAAATCTATCATATGTTGGTCATTTGGTGTATAACTAAATAAGTTTTTGAATGTTAAATCATAGATATCGTTCGAACGGATATATTCTACATCGCTGTCATATTTTACATCAAAAAGAGAATTGAAATGACTTCCAGCGAGAACAAACTTTGAGAAAAGTTGAGGATTAAATATGTGAACCCACTGAGATGATAAAGTTTCATTTCCCCACTCGATGAGCATATTAAATCCAAAATTAAATTCGAGTCTATCCTTCCCAAAATAAGAACTTACAGTGAACTTATCTTTTTCAGTAACATCCCAGTTCAGTTTGGCATGACCATCATAAAAATAATAATCCGGTAAATCAAAAGCATTTTTCAGCACTTCCAGATATGTCCTTCTGAAGGAAGCCATATATGACCCTTTCTGATTCCCTATTCTCCACGGTCCCTGCAATGTGGAATTCGCACTGACAAGACTAAGCCGAGCAACTCCCTGATGAGATTTCCTGTTTCCATCCAAATTGGTTACATCTAAAACTGAAGAAAGACGACCACCATATTTTGCAGGAAATCCACCTTTCAGAAGCTCAACATTCTCGATGGCGTCTGTATTGAAAGTACTGAAGATTCCTCCGAAATGGTTTGGATTGTAAACATCGATCTCATCGAGCAAAATCAAATTCTGGTCAGGACTTCCACCACGAATGTAAAGACCGCTAGAAAAATCTGATAATGCGGAAACTCCGGGCAGAACCTGAATTGCCCTAAAAACATCAGAGTCTGCAATTTGAGGAATTGCCTGTAAGTCTTCGGTTGTTCGCAACACATTGCTTACAATGATTTCTCTGCTGTTAATCTCCTCTTTATATTTTTCTGCATATACAGAAATACCTTCCATTTTTATGGTAAATTTCTCAAGTTCAACTTTTAAGAATTTATTATCCAGTTCATCTTTTACCATTTCAGTAATAATCAATTGTTTGAATGCAATATTGGAAAAAGCAATTTCAATTTTTCCAGTGGGAACAGAATTGATGATAAAATATCCTTCTTTGTTGGTAAAAACTCCCAGGTTAGTTCCTCGAATTACCACAGAAATATAAGGAATCCGTTCGCCATTTTCAGCATTAGAAACAAATCCGCTTATCGTTACTGCTTTTAATGAAGATATAAATATTATCATCAAAAGCAAAAGCTGTAGTTTCGTTTTTAATCTTCTTTTCATCTACACCTCAATGTGTCATTCTTAGTAATTAGTAACATACTCTCAGACGCTTATGGAATTAAACTTACCAACAAATTGTCGTGAAATTACTAATTACAAATATCTAATTTCTAATAAAATATCAAAATCCAAAACACAATTTACAAATAAAAAACAATGCTCAAAATTTCAAATTCAAAACCTGTGAAGCCTTTATTAATAACTGTTCACACCATAAAAATTTTTATCCAAATTCTAGATATTTTAATTTTCGGTGATTCTCGGTGTTTTCGGTGTTGAATTCTTTTTGATTAATGAGATTACTCAGTATGAGAATCAGTATTTTTCTGCTCATTTATCAGTTGTTTAATTCCTTCTTTTGCCAGATCGATCAATTCAGTTAATTCTTTATCAGAAAACGGATTGGATTCGGCAGTTCCCTGAATTTCTACAAATTTCCCGCTTTCCGTCATTACAATGTTCATATCTACATCTGCTTTAGAATCCTGCTCATAATCCAAATCTAAAACCGGTTTTCCATTCACTATTCCCACACTGATTGCTGCTACAAATTCTTTCAGCGGATTTTTATCTATCAGTTCATTATTCTGCATTTTTTGAAAAGCATCGTTAAGAGCTACGCAAGCACCTGTTACGGCAGCAGTTCTAGTTCCGCCATCAGCTTGGATCACATCACAATCTATCAAAATCGTATAACCTGCAAAAAGATTCATATCCACAACAGCTCGCAGGGAACGACCTATCAACCTTTGAATTTCCACAGTTCTACCAGCTAATTTTCCGCGCACAGATTCTCTGGAAAAGCGTTTGTCTGGAGCTCCTGGCAGCATGCTGTATTCTGCAGTGATCCAACCCTGGTTTTTATCCAGAAGAAATGGAGGAACTCCTTCCTGAACAGTTGCAGTACAAATCACTTTTGTATTGCCGGTTTGGATGAGAACCGAGCCGGCGGGATAGAGTAAATAATTTCTAGTAATTATGGTTTTACGTTTTTTCATATTTTCCTTTTTTTAAGTCACGAAAGGACACGAAGATGCTTGAAGGGAGATTTTTACCATTCTACTGGTTTGGAGGAATTAGTTTCGGAAATGGTATTTGGTAATTGACTATTTTGAAAAAGATTATTTCCAACTCTCTTGTGAACTTTGAGTATTTTGGTAAAGAGTTTGATATTCTTGTCTTTCTCGGAGTTACTTAACCTATACATAATTTAAACTCATCATGCACAAACAAAGTGCATTCATTATTTAGCTGCACATTAAACGTCGATTATTGTGCGTACCATTTATTCTATGCACAAGAATTGTGCAGACCAAGCGCCTTAAGCCCAAAAAGGCAAATATGCTGCATGTTTTCTTGATTTACTTTCCGGATTTGCTTCTTTAATCAATTGAGAAATTAATGCTTCTTTTATTATTCGTGAGGCCATCGGATAATTTTTATCTGATATTTTAAAACGTTCTCGAATAGATTGATTAGACATTTGTTCTCTTTGTACGTATTTAAGACAAGCATGTTGATAGCAAGCTCTAACTTTATCTCCTTTCGACATTTTCGATAACTCTTTATATGAATACAAAATAACTTTTGTAGCATTTTCTTCTCGAATAAATTCTGGTGCTGGTAGTTGATATAGCTCAACATTAAATACAACACGGTCGATCCCAGAACCTCGTTCTTCACAAATTTTTATTCTTCTTAGAAATGATGCAATCGCTTCATTACGCGATTGTGGTGCAGCATCAATAAATCTATTTATATCAATCAATGGAGTTCCTGGATTAGTAATTTCAATCCTATTATTAAAGATTTCTATCATCACACTTGTACCTGATACAGTAAAATCTTGATGAATGATAGCATTTGCTACTAACTCTCGAATTGCTACTTCTGGATAAATCTTTGATTCTTCTCTAAAGATTTTTGTTATTGTCTCATTTGTTGGTAATTGAGTAATAATTATCTGAGTTTTGGATAATAAATTTTTCATCCTTCATATTATGAATTATGCCATCTTTGGATTCAGGAAGAGGCAATTTCAATAATCTATAATAACTATCAAAGTCTAATAATTGTATAATTTCTTCTTTTGAACAATTGTGCTTTGCGATACCAGATTCAAAGTCTAAGTTTGCTGTTTTTGTAATTACTACAGCAACTTCTTGTTGGGACATCTTTCTTGTTTGCCCTGCAGACCTGATGTAACTATTATAAATATCCTTTCCTCTTAAATGTACTGGTCGGAATTGATTGCAAGGTATATACACAGCAAGAAATGGCTGCTTTCTATATTGCAAGATCGAATGTTTAATTATTATAGGTAGTTGTAGTGAATTGCGAGCTATATTTCCAATTTTTTTTATTATTTCATTACATTCATTATTTTCAATGCCAACATATTTTCCAGAGTTATTAAAGCCAAATACTATAAAACCTCCATCATCCAGATTTGAAAATGCTGAAATATGTTCTGCTAAACGTTCGGTTTTATTTGACAGATGCTCTTTCCAATCTATCTCATTTAGCTCAGTTGGTACTGATTTTATACTATTGTTTAGTAATTCTAAACACCTTTTCTCCCAACTTTTCATTTCTGCCTCCAGTTACATAACAGTTACATAAGCAACCTGCAATATAACATTAAGTTAGCTTTCCTGTTTCTGTTTAATCCGGATTGAAGTTACATAACCCCCTTATGCTTTTTTCAATCTCTTTTCATCTTTTCATTGAACCATTGAGCAATCTTGCTTGCAAGTTCTTTCGTTTGATTTAATATTTGTCATATTTTCTTTAATTTTATATTAATTCTTTAGTCAATTAAAAAATCAATACAACGGCACAATTTTATTTCCAGGCATTTTCTTCACCACATTTTTCAGTTCAAGTGAAAGCAGAACAGTGGAAAGTTCGCCTACAGAATATCCTGTTTTAATCATCAAAGAATCGAATTCAATTTCCGGTTTATTTTGCAATAAAATCTGGTAGATTTTTTCTTCGTTGGATGTCAACTTTGGAAAAGGTTTCTCAGCATTTTCCAGGATAAGGTCATATTCTTCCAGAATATCATTGGCGCAAGTTACAATTTTTGCACCCAGTTTTATCAGATAATTCGGTCCTTCAGCTTGTGGTTTATCAATATCTC
>CAYWPW010000112.1:0-6483 GCA_964460095.1 uncultured Candidatus Cloacimonadota bacterium | reverse complement strand
AACGTGCAAACTGAACCAATCTCTAACTCAATAAATCCTGCATTTGCAGAGATTACAGATTTCAATATTCAACAAGAGAACATTTTTACTACTATACTTTCTTGGCAACACGATTGCAATTATGAAGAAGGCTATATTATTGAAAAAATGGAAACAGGAAAAAGAGAGAGTGAGAAACGGAGAAAAGGTGAAAGGAAAAAGGGAAAAGAGAAAAAGGAAAATACGGATGATTTTGTACAAATCGCTAATTTATCTGCAAATGAAACCAGTTTTACGGATACTACTTTACTACTAAATCATAGCTATGAATACAGGATAAAAGCATATACAACTTTTAATGAATCCGGATATAAAAACAATGATGTAATTATATTATTCCCCGCACCTGATAATTGTGTAATTTCTCAAGATGATGTTCATACTTTCTCTCTTATATGGAATGATAACAGCAAAGGAGAACAAGGATTTAATATTGAAAGGAAAATTGATAATGGTGATTATATCTTAATTCACACAAACGCAGAAAATGATACAACCTATATAGATGATATAAATACCAGAGAGCAATTTGAAACAGTTTATTATAAGATATACGCTTTTTATGAGGATATTTATTCGGATTCTCTTATTGGGAGCTGTTCGATAAATTTTCCAGCACCGACTAATCTTCAGCATCAACAACTAACAATATCTTCAATCCAATTAACCTGGGATGATAACAGCAATGGAGAGGAAGGTTTTAAAATAGATAAGAAAGTTGGAACAAACGCTTGGCAAAATGAATTTTCATCAGTAGCTGAAAATATAGAGGAATGGACAGATGAAAATGCAGAGATAAACGAGATTTTACAATATCGAGTTTATGCATTTAGTGGAAATAACAATTCATCATCAATAGAAACAGGCGAGATTGATAATTCTATTCCTGTTCCGGAAAATCTTTCTTATACTATCATAGACATATGTTCTATCGAATTACACTGGCAGTACAATACAGTTGGAATAGATAGTTTTGTGATTGCCAGAAAAGAAGGAGAAGATAATTGGGATAACAACTTTGCAAGCGTTCCTTGTTATGAATTTCAATGGATAGATAGCACTTTAGAACCAGATGAAATTTATTATTATAAAATTCGAGCAAAATATGATTATTGTTATTCTTATTATTCCAATCAAATTTCATATAATTTATTTGAATTGTGTGTGGTTCCAGCAGGTGACTATACTTATGGGAACAATAACATAATTCAAAATATTCCTTATGATTATTTCATTATGAAATATGAAGTAACAAACCAGCAATATATTGATTACCTGGAAGAAGCTTATGCAGCAGGTGATATATGGATAGAAGATGTATATGTTGTAGGTTATTATGAAGGTGATTCGCTGTGGCCTGCAGGGGATTATAATTTCTATAATTTAGGAACACCCTACATTCCATCATACAATTATGCACAGATTTCTTATTATGGAAACTCATTTGTCATAAATGTTCCTTCAGGATTTAACCAAGGAGATTTCGATAATCATCCTGTAGTAGAAATCACCTGGTTTGGTGCTTTGGCATTCGCGGAGCATTATGGTTTTGAATTACCAACAGAACAGGAATGGGAGAAAGCAGCGAGAGGAGATACTGGTTATGATTATCCCTGGGGAAACAGTATCGATGAAAGTAGAGCGAATTATCATAATAGCGGAGATCCTTTTGACAATGGAACAACTCCGATAGGTTATTATAATGGTCAAAACTATAATGGTTTTCAAACCACAGACAGCCCATCTGAAACCTATGGTGTTTATGACATGGCAGGTAATGTCTGGGATTGGTGCGATAGTTTTTATGGTGGAATTAATCCTTCGTACCGTGTCAGACGCGGTGGTAGTTGGCTCAGTAACACAACTAACCTGCTATCGTTCTATCGCAGCTGTAATCTTCCATCCGATGGCTCATACAATGTTGGTTTTCGTTGTCTCTGGAATCCATAGATATGATCCCTTTCCTCGTTTCAATTATTCTGCTATGGAATAAAAATTTAATCATCTTCACGGACTCCAATGTTCGTGATACAAATAAAGGAGCATTACAATGGAAAGTAATTTTATGGCTAAATTTACCGAGCTTATTGTAGATACCCAATTTTTTGTTCAAAAAAATATTGCATTAATTATCAAAAAAGAACCTGAAAGTGAGAAATTAATTAAATTAAGCGTTAACGCACATTCTTTATTAGAACAATTTTCAAAGTCTTACAATAAAATTAAAGAATCTTTTACCGTACCAGAAAAGACAGATGAAGCTACACTGCAATTATTAGAGAATGCATACGAACTACAAAAAAAATTAAATTTAATATCAGAATATACTGATTTTTTTGTTTTCATACAATCTGAACTGCAAATATTAGTAAAAATGCGAAAAAAGAATCAATGCCTGAACATTTGCTAAAGCATGATAATAATTCTTGAATGCATCAATGGTAATTCTACTACCTACCTGGCATAGGAAATTTTAGTTGTCCATCATTCCCAATTCGCGCTTCGCCACGAGTCGGGTCTGATATTGTTATAAGGAAAGCAATATGAAAAAATTATTATTTATTCTATTCATAATACCTGCTCTTTTGCAAGGGCAAGATAATTCTGAAGCTATTCAAATGCAAATGAATGCCATCCAATCCCAACCGGAATTTTACTATTTTGGATATGCGATTGGAAAACAGAGAAAAGAGACAGACCGGCAAGCATTGCAAAACCTGATGAGCACAATTTTCGTAGTTATCTGCTCTGAAATCAAAGCTACCACAGGTGAAACGTTCGAGGGTGAAGCAAAAGAGGATCTGGGTAAAGTACTGAATATTTATACTTATGGAGAGCTTCCGGATGTGGGGCAGTTAAGCTATAAGAAAGGTCCGGTTTTTCACATTTTGCGTTTCATCAAAAAGGAAGATTATAAGAAGATATTTGAAACCAAGAAAAAAGAGATTAGAGGATTTTTACGCGAAGCCGAAGAAAATCTTAAATCGAATCAACTTGGTAAAACATTCAGGAATTATTATCGTGCTGCCATTGCTATTGAAGCTCTGCAGGAAAGGAAAATTTCCTTCCAAAACAAAGTCTATTCTGCAGAATATATTTTCCATTTGATTAAAGATATTGCAGAAGAGATTCAATTTTCACTTGTTTCCAACGATTACAAGTATGAAACGCGAACTATCATTCTAAATGTCTCATATCAAAGTAAACCTGTAAATGACCTGAATATTTATTATTATGACCTTCATGATTTTATATCTCAGAAAACGAACTCGAATTTTTTTCAAATAGAACTCTGGGGAAAAGAATATAAAAAAATGGAAACATTATCTTTGAAGCTCGATGTGAAAGAAAATCTGTATAACAGTTACTCGCAGGAAACAGAGATCTTAAGCAAACTTTTTGCATCCGATCAATTGGAGATATGTCGGGAAATTAAGTTACAAAAGAAACCGATTAAATTTCCCTTCATCAGGAAGAATAAAAGAATTTCTAATATAAAATTTACCAATAAATCAAACTGTCTTTTGGAAGATGAAATCATTGATAATGTAGGCAGACTTTTTGCTTTTTTGGATAATGAGCTAATTGAAGATGAAAGCATTTTTTCTGATGAAAATATCATTATTCGGATGAATAAAGTAATTGAGAACAATCATACAAAACTGCTCGATTATCCTCAAACAGTAGATATCAACAAAACCGATTTCGGTTGGGAAGTGCGTCAGTTTGGTGTGTCTGTAAGTTGTGAGGGATTTCCCACTCGCAATGAAACTGGGGTTATAGATTTTGATGAGAATGGTAAAATCTACAATTTCTGTTACACGATTAATCCTGCTTTGCACAAGCTTTTTGAATCTGAGGGAACTGCAACCGGAGATTGGGATTATCGTCAAATTGCTATTAAATTTCTGGAAAATTACAAGACATCTTACACAACCAAAAATATTGAAGATATTGAAACTCTATATTCTGAGGATGCTATCATAATCACCGGGAAAGTGGTAACCAGAACAAAATTAAGTAAAGATATCAAAACGGATTTTTCCGAGAAAGAAATTATCTATTTCAAACGAACCAAAAAAGAACATATTCAAAGACAAAGAGATATCTTCAGGAATAATAAGTTTGTCTGGCTACAATTTGATACGTTTCATATTAATTCAGCACCTGTAGAAAAGATTTATGGTGTTTCCATGAAACAGAACTATTTCTCTACCACCTACAAAGATGAAGGTTATTTATTTTTGCTCACAGATTTCAGAGGTGAGAAACCTGTTATTCATGTCAGGAACTGGCAGCCTGGAGAATGGGACCTGGAAAAACAGATGAAACTGGAAAATTTCCGGTTTTATTAGAATGGGCTTGACTCGTGACGAAGTATGAGTTGAGAACATTTGACAGTGCCATCATTCCCGACTCACACTTCAGTCTTCATTTTATTACGCCCGGACAAGTCGTTGCGAGTCAGGTCTGATGAACAGTGTCATACTCGCGGAAGTGGGTATCTATTACAAATTAGATTCCCGTTTACACGGGAATGACAGAATGATAATCTCGTCCTGCGTTGGAATGAAATTGTAAGACGCTCCTGCGTCGGAATAATGGTTAGTTTTTCACGCGGAGCGTAGTTAGGGTATGTGTTCCCACGCGGGAGCGTGGGAACAAGGTGATAAGCTTAAAATTTTGAATTTTGGTCATTGAAATTTATTTGTATTTTGCTATTTGTTTTTTGGAATTTTATTTCTATTTGACATCAAAATAAAACAAAAAAAAATGTCTAACCAAAATTTTGGAGGAAAGAATGTATAAAAAAGTAATTATTGTAAGTTTCTTAATTGTTCTGATTTGTTTTCTTTTAATGGCAGAAAAATCTTTGGAAAGAATTGGCAATGAGCTTGAATATTTTGCAGATTCTTTATTTACTGCTAAAGAATATTTAAGTGCAGTTATCAAATATAATGAAGCAATTGCTAAATTTGAAGAAGCAAAAGAGAAAGATGGAATACCTGTAGAAAGTAAAATTAAAAATATTTTAGATAAACTTTTTAAAGCTAATTATTTTGGCGGAAAATATAATGATGCAATTTCGATTCTTCAACTTCAATTAAAATCAGATCCTTCCAATTCCAAAACTGTTAGAACCATTGCTCAAATATATGAGAAAAATTTAAAGGAACTTGATGAAGCCATTGAAGTTCTAATAATTTTTGACAAGGATAATCGAACTTTCAAGATTGAAAAAGAAATAGCTTCTTTATATCTTGATAATGAAGATTATAACAACTCTTTAATTTGGTACAAAAAGGCTTATGAATTAAAAAAGGATTCCAAAGTTATTCAAAATATTGCTACATTGTATCTTAAGCTCGGAGATAACCAGGCAGCAGTGAAAGCTTATGAAGATTTTATTCAAACCAATCCGAAAGAAAGTGTGCTTGCCAAAACATACAAAAATATGGGTGCACTTTATGAAGAATTGAAAAATGGAACAAAAGCGATTGAATGTTACGAAAAATCTAATGCTCTAAAGTATGACAACAATATTACTCTGCTGCTTATCACGAAATATTACGATAATAAATATTACAATAAAGCTCTGGAAAAAATAGCACTTCTTCTAGAGAATAAACCAAATAATAGCGACGCAATTTATTATAGAGCAATGATCAAGTTTGATAGAGGTGAGAAAAATGCTGCAAAAGCAGATTTTACTCTCCTTTTGAACGATTCTAAATATAAGAAAGTTGCTCAAGGATTTATCGAAAGTATAGAATCCGAATAGTTTTTTATCCAAGTTTGGATTTCAAAATTTGGAGAATGCGAGGATTTAATTCTTGTGTTCTCTTATTCGTATAAGTAAACTTTTCTGTGGAGTAAATTATGAGAAAAATTATCATTGCCGGTAACTGGAAGATGAATAAAACATTCCAGGAAACAGAAGAATTTTTATTGGAATTAACAGATTTTCTGGATGAAGTTGAGTTGAATAATATTGAGGTTGCAATTTGTCCCCCAGCACTTTATTTAGAAATGGCTACAGATATCGCTTTTGAGAGTAAGTTTTCTATTGGTTCCCAAAATATAAGCGTTCACGAATTTGGTGCATTTACCGGTGAAATATCAGCTTCAATGTTAAAATCTATGGATGTTGAATATTGCATTATTGGTCATTCCGAGCGAAGAAAATATTTCAATGAAACCAATGAGATGATTAACACAAAATTAAAGATTCTCAGAAGAAATAAGGTTATTCCTATTGTCTGCATTGGTGAGACTCTGCAAGAACGAGAAATGGGTGTCGCAAAAAAAATCATAACACACCAGCTCGAAGAAGTTTTTAAAGATATCAAAATTAATGGAAATATTATTATTGCCTATGAACCGATTTGGGCAATTGGAACTGGTAAAACTGCAACTCCGCAGCAAGCCCAGGAGATTCATCAA
>CAYWPW010000111.1:0-6524 GCA_964460095.1 uncultured Candidatus Cloacimonadota bacterium | reverse complement strand
TTTGTCCATCGTGAAGAATTCGAGCTTCTTAATGCTATCCAAGAAATTAATCCTGTCCTTTCCAAGAAAAATTATTTTTATGACTTAATCAGTACAAATGAGATAGCTTTGTTGTATTTATTACGCCAGAGTTATGAACTTTCTCCGGAAGATTACACACTAATTGTCTATATGGGTCATGAAAAATGCGGGATTATTCTAAAAGGTTATAATTTTGTTAAAAGATTCCCGATAATGGTTATAGATACAATGATGGATAGCGTTCTGGAATCGATTTACTCCAAGACGATCCTGGAATTGGATATATCGGATATTCCCAACCCAACCAGAATTCTCATGGCTGGTGGATATCTTGATGAAGGGGATATTGAATTCTTTAGAGATAAATTCGATTCAAATACAATAATTGAACGATTAGAATTAGAAAAGATATACCAGCCATCTGAAGATAGACTCGATATAACAACGGAAAAAGTTACTGAATTTGCTATTCCGATTTCATTAGCCTGGAAAACATTAGATAAAAAGAAGAAGTATCTTCCCTGCAATCTTCTACCCAAAAAAATTATTGAAGAGCAAAAGCATTTCAAACTGGCTTGGCATGGTTTTATTGTATTTGGTGCAATTTTCTTTTTTGCTTTTACTGCCACCACCAGAAACATGCGGCTTAAAAGGGAATACGTTAAACTGAATAATTTAGAATTAGCTAAAGGTATTGAATTAAAAGAGAAAGAAGGAATTGTTAAAATTATTAAGGCTGTAAAAATCGAATTCAATGCTATTCAGATAGAATTGGATAAAGTGAAAGAACTGATTGGCACAAAAAATCAATGGTTTTACATCCTACAGACTTTATCAAATTCCTTCAAAAAAAATAAAATCAGTTGGGTTACGGATTTAGCAAATTCTCAGGATAAATTTGTGATTTCCGCATATACAACCAAACGTAAGAATATTGTCAAATTTTCCAAATTGTTTCCAAATGGAAAACTCGGTAATGTTTACAAAACGGAAATTCAGGGAATTCAAGCCTGGGAATTTCAAATCGAATATTCCTATCCGAATCCGGATGATGTAGCTTTCTATAATTCTTCGATCATAGTAAAATCATCTACACCAGAAAAGATCGAAAAAGAAGAAAAACAGCTTGAAGAGATTGAACCTATTGTAGTTCAAGAAGTTGAACCTGAACAAGCTGAACCTATTGTAACAAAAGAACTTAAGCCAGAACAGACCAAAGAAATCGAAACAGTTAAGATAGAAGAAGTTGTCCAGGAACAAGTAGAAGAAAAAGTTGATGAAATTAAGATTACTCAGTCTGCTCTTACAAACAAGGAAATAAAAAAATTATACCAGCAAATAACAAAAATATATTTTTCCGGTGATTTTGAAGCGGCAAGCCTGAAATACAAAAATTTCGTAGATAGATTTCCCAAACATTATCTTGCCTATTCTGCCAATTATCTTCGCGGAGAATGTTTATTTCTTGCAGGAGAGACTTCACAGGCAAAAGAGATATTTGAGAAAACCGTAAAATTAGGTGGAACACGAGTTCCGTCAGCTCTTTTAATGCTGGGAAATTTATATCAAAAGGAAGAGAATTTTCAACAGGCAAAATCCTGTTGGGATCAATTACTGAAAGAATACCCCACCAATCCAATGGCAGAAATTGCAGCAGAAAAAATTAAAACTTTAAATAAAAATGCTTCCAGCGAATTAAACAGCATCAATCAAATCTATTTCTCCGGTAATCTCGATGAAGCTGCAAAAAAATATGATGAATTCATCGCTCAATATCCAGACCACAAACTCGTTGATGATGCCGCATACCTCAAAGGAGAATGTTTATTTCTTTTAGGAGAGATTTCTCAGGCAAAAGCAATATTTGAAAAAACCATAAAAGCAGGTGGTTCAAAAACTCCATCAGCTCTTTTAATGCTAGGAAATTCATATCAAAAAGAAGAAAATTTTCAACAGGCAAAAACCTGCTGGAATCAATTAATGAAACAATACCCATCTAACCCGATGGCAGAAATTGCAGCGAAAAAAATTGAAGCTTTGAATATCGATATTGACAGCGAACTGAACAGCATTAATCGAATTTATTTTTCCGGTAATTTTCGGGAAGCTGAAAAAAAATACAAAGAATTCATTGCTCAAAACCCGGAAAGCAAACTCGTTTATACTGCTAAATATCTTCAAGGTGAATGTTTATATTTGATGGGAAAATTATCAGAGGCTATTGAAATATTTAAATCAACTCTCAAATATAAAGGTGCAAAAACACCTGATGCACTCATTATGCTGGGAAATTCCTATCATAAAGAAAAAGAACTTGATAAAGCTATCTCTTTTTGGGCTCAATTAGTTAGAAGATTTCCTCATAATCATCTTTCCCAAATTGCTCGGAAAAAAATTAGAAATATAGAGAAAAAAGAAAATGTCCCACAAACTTAGAAATACTTTAATTTTAGGCATCCTATTACTCATTGTAATTATTGGAGGTTATTTTTCAAACAGGAAAGATGCGCAAAAACTATCAGCAAAACAAAAATCTTTTAACAGCACTGTAAAAATGCTGGAAGACTTGCAAAGAGATAATCCTGATATGAAGGACGAGAAATCTATTGTTGCAGTCCTGGACAAAATGAAGAAAGAAGCCAGGGAAAACAATAAGTTCATACTTCTCGATGACAATCCTACACATACATTTGAGTATTTAGTTCTGCTTTGCGATAAATTCTGTCCTGAAATTACATTTGATTTTCAATTAAGAGGTTCCGGACAAATCGATGAAATTCAATTTAACAAATACGAACTATCCGGAATTGCTCATATAAATTCCCTCTTTAAGTTAACAACGCAATTAGAAAAACAGAATCCACTTTACACAATAGAAACTCTGATAATATCTCAAGAAGCTGAAGGATACACGGATACAATAGATTTTAATCTGACAATTCAATCGCATTTTTATACTCAAGGAACAGAATATAAAGAATCGGATCTTAAAATAATGGAATTCCCGAAAATAAAATATAACCCGTTTTATTCCAGGATTCATGGTCCCAAAAAATCTGAAGATGAATTAAGATATATTAACCTTGATGATGCTGTTCTGATTGCTCTTAATCCTGAAAAAGTTTTTGTCAGAGATAATAAAGGGATTGTGCACATTCTTTATATTGGAGATAAAGTAGCTTATGGTTATTTGAGTTCTATCAATTGGGATAAGCAATATGCGAATTTTAAAATCAATAAAATTGGCATCTTCCAGAATAAGAAACTTTATATTGAAAAGGAATAAAGATGAAAAAATTGTTAATTGTATTAATATTCTTTCCGATTTTATTATTTCCACAAAGTAGTTATCAAGATAGTTACACATCTACAGAGTTAATTACAATTCCACGAGAAACTTCCTTTTTGGAAGCAATTAATATTTTGGGTATTATGTCTGAACAGTATGCAGGGAAAAAAGTAATTAATCTATCTGAGCATACCGGTTCTATCGGACTGCCTGTAAATCAGCTTTACTGGTTGGATGCTTTAAATTTGATTGTGAACTTTAATGAACTTATTATAGAAGAGCTTCCTGGTGTTTTTCTGATAAAAACTTTCGTAGAGGAAGAAGAAATAGAAATTGATGAAATAAAAATAACTCCAGATACAAAACAGATAAAAATCAGTTCCGTTTTTTTTAAAGCAGATAAATCACTCTTAAACAGTATCGGAATCGATTGGTCAACTTTGTATAATGGAGAAGTACAAGCTTCTTTTGGTTTCCAGGGTGCATCCCAGGTTTCAGGCGATCTTTTCAGCTCTGCCATCACAACAACTTATGAAGCAGGTGCAGTTAGTATAGATGTGAACTCTCTTTTTAAAATTATTGAAGCAAATCAATTGGGAACAATCATTGCTAAACCGACAATTACAGTATTATCCGGCAAGAAAGGTTACATCCAGGTTGGTGAAGACTTTTCAGTTAAAACCGTAGATGATGCAGGAAATATAACAGATGAATTCTTTTCTACAGGTATAATTCTGGATGTTACTCCGGTTATTTTGCAAGATGACGAAAAAGAAGTTATTTACCTTGTTTCGAGTGTGGAAAAAAGTTCAGCCACACCTGGTGCGATCAGCACAGTTATCAATAAAAGTTCATCAACTACAGAAATTATTTTATATGACGGTGAAGAAACAGTTATCGGAGGAATTTATACTATCGATGAGGTAAAAGCGAGAACCGGCATCCCAATATTAAAGGATCTTCCCTGGTGGTTTTTCGGGATTCGTTATCTGACAGGATACAATAAATTCGAAAAGAATGTTCGGGAAATGATAATTATCTTAAAAGCAGAAATTGTTAAACCTGTTGAACAGCGGAAATTTGAAAAAATCCCCGGAAAAGATACTATTAAAGATATCAGGGATTCCAACTCCAAGGTAGAGAAACTGTTTGAAACCTATGAAGAAAATATCGAAGAGGAATAGGAAATGAAAAAACTGAATAAATCACTCAGATTTCTGTTTTTCTTTTTCAATATTCCGATATTAATTATAACTTTATTGAGTTGCACAGGTGATCTAACTTCTCCTCAAGAAACAAACACGCCATATAACCTCACCATTTCAAAGGTTGAAGATGGACGGGTAAGATTAAGCTGGGATTTCAAAAATGCATCGAATGATTCAATCCTGTTTCATATAGCCAGAAAAGTTGGTGAAGAAGGTTGGTCTCCAAGTTATATAGAACTTTCAGAAGAATTTCTTTCATATATCGATGATATTCCTACAAATGACAGCTTGGTCTATGCGTACAAACTGAATGCAGAAAATTTGGAAACAGGGGAAATCTCGCAATTTTCCAATACGGTTGCTTATTTTTCTGAAATTACGAATCCTGCAAACATGGAAATTTTGCAAACTTCTCAAAATGAACTGCTAATATCCTGGGAAGACAATTCTATTGGAGAAGATGGTTTTTTAATAGATAAAAAAATTGGTGAAGGAAATTGGGATAAAAAATACAAAAATCTCAGTCCAAATACTTCCGGTTTTATAGACCAGACCTCGCTTTTCACAACAGTTTCGTATCGTGCTTATGCCTTTACCGGAGATTCGGATACGGAAACCATTGAAAATTCAATTCTTCCTACCTTACCAGCTCCGGATAGTTTAGTTCTAACAAAGCCGGACCCGAATAAAATAAAGTTATCCTGGCTCGATAAAAGCAGTGGTGAAGAAGGATTCTTTATTGATAGAAAAATCGGGGGATTGAATTGGGAAACAGAAATTGCTACTGTAGATAGTAATACTACAACTTGGATAGATGATATAAATTTGCCCTGCGGAACATTCAGTTATAGAGTCAGAGCATTCAGCAGCACTTTCTATTCCGGTTTCAGTAACGAAGAGAGCATCAATATCAGGCTCGATATTATCAGTTCAACAAATACTCCAGGTGAAGCAACCGACGTTTATTTCTATAACTGGTATGTTTTTATTGCAGACAAATATAGCGGATTATCAATCATTAATTGCGTAAATCCCAGCAATCCTGCCATAACTACTTATAATCAAGGCGGGCTGCCGGACCGTACTTCATCGGTTTTTGTGAGAGATGAAACTTGTTATGTCACTTCTCACAGTGCATCAAACGATCCTGGTATGTTTTATATGATCGATGTGAGCGAATTTATTAATGACAATACTCTTCCACTTCCCAGTGAACTTGAAATTATTGGAAGTTGCGAAACAAATGGCATTCCCAAAGATATTTTTACTTTCGGAGATTATGCCTTCATTGCAGATGGAGATGCCGGGCTCTCAACAATTATTTGTTCCGGACCTCCGCACAGTATTTCCAGCATTTCTACTAATGGAGATGCACGCAATATTTATATTCAAGATTCTTATGCATTTATTGCGAATGGACTAAATGCAGGATTAACAATTCTGGATGTCTTCGATCCGTTTAACCCTGTTCTTAAATCGAATTTACCTTTGCAAGGTCTTGCCCAAGGTATTTTTGTAAATGGTAATTATGCATACCTCGCAAATAGTGAAGAAGGTTTGGAAATCATTGATATTTCTGATGTAAATTCTCCCTCTCTTATTTCTAATCTTGATATACAAGGATTTGCTTCCAGCGTGTTCGCTGATGACAATTATCTTTATCTGACAGATAAAGATAATGGATTTCTTGTAATCGATATTTCAGATCATTATGCTCCCTATGTTTTAGGAACAGTTCCTATGACGACTCAACCTGTTTCAGTTTATCTATCTGGTAGTTATGCTTTTGTAGCAGATAATGAAGGATTAAAAATTATTCAAGTTTTACCTTAAGAAAATAAAAAAAAAAATTGGAGGTTATTATGAAAAGGATGTTAATTGTTTTGTTTTTACTATCGTCTTGTTTGGTTTTTGCAGACACGCACATTCCAGCAGGGGATGTGAGTGGAACCTGGAATTTTGCCGGAAGCCCTTATATCATTGATGGTGAAATCACTATCCAGGCT
>CAYWPW010000110.1:0-6576 GCA_964460095.1 uncultured Candidatus Cloacimonadota bacterium | reverse complement strand
CATCACAGATACAAACGAAAATCTTGAAGAGATAATTGATTTTCTTAATGATTTACCAGCAATCAAGGAAATAAATTTATTGCCATATCACAACATTGCAAAAGAAAAATATAAAAGATTGAATATGGAATATCACCGCTATCCAAAGGTGAAACAAGAAAAGCTCGATAGGATAAAACATATGTTCAAACATGCAGGATATAAGGTAAAGATTGGAGGATAATAATGACAGAGAGAATAAAAAAGCTTAGAGAACAAAGCTTAATAGCAACAAATAAAATTTCTTCGGAACGAGCATTGCTGGTTACAGAATTTTATCAAAAAGAAAGCAATAATCCAATTCCGATGCAGAGAGCAAGATGCTTTGACTACATTCTGAGAAACAAACATATCTGTATTAATGATGGTGAATTGATAGTTGGGGAACGGGGACCTGTTCCCAAAGCAACTCCCACTTATCCGGAAATCTGTTTGCATTCGCTGGAAGATTTGGAACTCCTACATTCACGTCCCAAAGTTTCATTCCAAGTAGATGACGAAACAAGACAAGTTTACAAAGACATTATCATTCCATTCTGGAAGGGAAGAACAAATCGCGAAAAGCTTTTTAAACTTATGGATAAGAATTGGACAGAAGCTTACAAAGCTGGAGTGTTTACCGAATTTCAGGAACAGCGAGCACCCGGGCATACTGTTTTGGGAAACAAGATCTACAATAAAGGGATGCTGGATATAATTAACGATATTCATCTTAGTATGAATAAATGTAAAAATGAAAATAATTCCGGTAAAAAAATGGAAGAACTGCGTGCAATGGAAATAGCAGCCAACGCTTTGATTAAATTTGCACAGCGTTATGCGAAAGAGCTTTCTAAATTTGCAGAAATGGAATCTGATACACAGAGAAGAAAAGAATTTCATAAGATGTCTGAAATCTGCAGTTGTGTACCTGCCAATGCTCCAGGCAGCTTTCATGAAGCTTTGCAGTATTACTGGTTTGTTCATCTGGGTGTTATTACGGAACTTAATCCCTGGGATTCTTTCAATCCAGGCAGATTGGATCAACATTTATATCCATTTTATAAAAAGGATCTGGAAGCTGGCACTTTAACTCGAGAAAAAGCAGTTGAGCTTCTACAATCTTTCTGGATTAAATTCAATAACCATCCTTCCCCACCTAAAGTAGGAATTACAGCTCAAGAAAGTAATACATATACAGATTTTTCACTCATCAATCTGGGAGGATTAAAAACTGATGGAAAAAATGCTGTAAATGAGATGAGTTATATTATATTAGATGTGATCGAAGAGATGCGCATCCTGCAGCCCAGTTCAATGGTTCAGATCAGCCATATAAGTCCTGATAGATTTATTGAGAGAGCTCTTCAAATTGTAAAAACCGGTTTTGGTCAGCCATCTGTTTTTAATGCTGATTGCATTGTTAAAGAACTTATCAGGCAAGGAAAATCATTGGAAGATGCCAGAAACGGTGGAGCAAGCGGATGCGTGGAAACAGGTGCGTTTGGAACTGAAAGCTACATTCTTACAGGTTATTTTAATCTTACAAAAATAATGGAGATTACACTCTATAACGGTGTAGATCCTCGAAGCAGAAAGTTGATTGGATTGCAGACAGGAAAAGCAGAAGATTTTAAATCTTTAAACGATCTTTACCGAGCCTTTTGTAAACAGGTAATATATTTTACCGAAATAAAACTCCAAGGAAATGATAGAATCGAAAAACTGTATGCTGAACATCTTCCTGCACCTTTTCTTTCTTTGCTCATAGATGATTGCATTGATGAAGCTACGGATTATAATGCGCGTGGAGCCCGTTACAACACCAGTTATATTCAAGGTGTGGGCTTGGGAAGTCTTACAGATATTTTAACTTCCATTAAATATAATGTTTTCGATAAACAAAAAGTTACTTTATCCGAACTTTCAGAAGCCCTTGAAACCGACTTCATAGGTTATGAAAAGTTGCGTTTCGATCTTATCTACAATACACCTAAATATGGTAATGATGATGATTATGCAGATGAAAATGCTGTGAAAATATTCGAAATATTCTTTGATTCGATTGATAGTAAGAAGAGTCCCCTCGGAGCTACATACAGGATCAATATGCTGCCCACAACAAGTCATGTATATTTCGGTAGTGTAATTGGTGCAACTGCAGATGGACGTAAAGCTGGATTTCCTCTTTCAGAAGGAATTTCTCCAGTGCAGGGAGCAGACAAACTGGGACCGACAGCAGTATTAAAATCAGCAGCCAAATTCGATCATACTCTTACCGGTGGAACACTTTTAAATCAGAAATTTTCACCGGATTTCTTTGAAACCCAAGATAGCATTTTCAAACTTGGAAAATTGATAAGAAGTTATTTTAAGATGGGTGGTCATCATATCCAATTTAATGTTGTAAATGCAGAAACTTTACGCAAAGCACAGAAAAATCCTGAAAATTTTAGAAATCTAATTGTGCGAGTGGCAGGCTACAGCGATTACTTCAATGAGCTCGGTCTGGAACTACAGAACGAGATTATCAAACGAACTGAACACAAAGGATTTTAAACAGAACTTATCATTAAAAAATAACTTAATTTTAGCAAATAAGATAAAGTTTTTTTATTCCTGACATTCCTTCCAGCGGAAACAACTCTTCAAATGATCATTCAAAAGACCTGTTGCCTGCAGATGAGAATAAATGGTAATTGAACCTAGAAACTTGAATCCACGCTTTTTTATATCTTGGCTGATGAGATCTGATAATTCGGTTTTGGCTGGAATTTGCGATACGTCTGTCCACTGGTTTACCACCGGTTTACCATCCACAAATCCCCAAAGATATTTGCAGAAACTACCGAATTCTTTTTGGATTTCCAGGAATATCCTGGCGTTGTTTATAGAAGCTTCTATCTTGCGGCGATTGCGGATAATTCCAGCATTCTGCATTAATTCATCGATTTTTTTTTCATCGTATTTTGCTACTTTCTTCACATCGAATCCATCATAAGCTGTCCGGTAATTTTCTCTCTTTTTAAGAATAGTGTGCCAGCTCAATCCTGCTTGAGCAGATTCTAATACTAAAAATTCAAATTGCTTTCTATCATCATAAACAGGGACTCCCCATTCTTCATCATGATAACAAATGTATAATTCATCTGCAGTTCCCCAGGGACATCGGTTCATAAAAGGTTCCTTAATGTTGTTTAAAACATTAGTTTTCTCTTTGAATAATGTGTCATAATGGTTCACATTTATTTCATGCAATTTTAATAGAATAAGCTGAAATTTTATTCGATAGTATAAGCTAAATCTTTAATGTTATGCTTTCGAGTAGTATAACAATTTAGTTTATTATCATCAAAAATAGCATAATTTATACCAGTTCCCATTGCACTTTGGAAAGCGACACCATCAAAATTTAAAGATTTAATTTTCTCGCAAATGTATTGTGTTGGAATATATTCCAAATCAGCGATTTTTGGGTCGATAGGTAAAGATAATCGATTATTAATAAGTGTAATAATATTATTTAAAATAGAAATATTTTCTATACGTTCATAAGCACTGTTAAAAATCAACTCGAAAGGGGAGACCTTTCTAAAATTAATAATATTCAAATCTTCTAATACTTTAAAATAACCAACTGTAACGCTTTGACCTTTAGCAGGTCTTACTTCCGAAATTGCAGTATTTCTGTCTGAAGCTAAATACAAATACGGAATACCATAAGGATTTGCTCTACCACTTAAAGTTATCTCTTTAGGTGGTTTTCCCATTTTGTTTTTATTATATCTCTTATTAGGAGGATTTATTCTTGATCTATAAAGCTTTGTATTTTGGGAAATCTTAATATTAAGAAATTCCCAGATAATTTCGAATGGTGTATCTTGAAATGGTTGGGTTATAAAAAATCTATTTTTGTGCTTTATTTCTTCTGAAAATCTTTTCCATTCTTCTTGAAAAGTAACATCTTCTTTGAGAATCCATTTTTTAGATAAATTTTCATCCCAATTTGGAATTATAATTATTGCTTTAATTATCGATAGAGATTTTTTATCAGAAAGATTGTTAAACAAATTCCAATCTTTTTGTAATCTTTGATGGAGAAAAAGCGAATCATCAGTATCAGCTTCAATATATAAATCTAATAATTCTACAAAAGGGTCTGAAAGAATCTCAGCTTCTATACATTTTACATTTTCTAAATTACATATTGGACATTTTGTAATTATACCTTCGATAGAATCATAATTGATATGATTTTTTAATGCTGAATCATTGAAACAATTAGCACAAATAAGCATTTATTATCTCGTCAAAATATGGTTACAAAGTTCAAAATGATGTAATAAAGATATTTTTTTGATATAACCCAAACCTGGATAATGCTCTTTATCATATAATTCTTGAAACTCGCTTATTCCATTTGAATGATAAATTTCGTGATGTTCATTTTTCCACTTTATTAACTTTTCAAGAGACTCAAAAAATTTTCCTTGTACATTAGCTGTTGATCTCGGTTCTAAATGTGATTTAAAATGTCTGATTCGTAATTCTTCTTTATACTTTTCATAGATTAAATGAATTACAACAGTATAAGCAGGACCACCTGAAATTTTTAATTTTTGTCCTACGATAGAATAATCACTGAATCCCAATCTACCTTCTTCTTTAAAAAAAAATATCTCATCCGAAAATGGATTATCATCGGGATAATTCTCATTTTTCTCTTCAATTGGAAAAAAATCATCCAACAAAATGCACTTTTCATTATCGCAAACTTTTTTTCTATAACTCCGATTACTTGATTGAAAAAGTTGATATTTAATTAATTCATTATTCTTCAAAATCGAATATGCTGAAGTATCAACAATTGTATCTTTATGAATAAAGCAAACATCTTTATCAAAATTAAGGGCATTTTCAATAAATTCTTTTGTCGTGTTATTATTAAGAATAAATGCAGGTTTAATATGATCGTATAAAATTACTAATTTAGTCAATTCATCAGCTAATGAATTTTCATATGTTCCAAAATAATCTTCTGGAGAATTTATTATTGCTTGAGGATTTAATATTATAAATAGTTGCTGATTTGATTCTTCAAAAGCATTTAAAGTTCTAGTTAATTGTGCCAAATTTTTTTTCACAGGTTCAATAATAGGAACTATCATATTATTTCCGTGATTGTTTTGAATATATTCTCTCAAAGCAATTAATTCAAATTGTTTACCTCTTAGATAAGGGAAATACATCAGTACTCCTTTTTTTTTCTAATTGTTTTAATAAATTAGATATTTGGGAATCATTAAAATCTGAACGTAATAAACTTGATCTTAATGATATGGGATATTTGTTAATATTCTTTTTCAAAGAAGGGCTATATTTTATTCTTTTTTTTAAGATTTTTACGAATTCAATATGTGCAGTTTGAGGAGATAATTGGCAAAAAAGTTTATTACATTCGGAAAATATTTTTGTATTTGGAACATCAGGAATGAATTTGAATTTTTTATTGATTATCGATTTGTATTCATTAATTCGTAGAGAACGAAAAATCGTGTCAGGATTGACATTATCTTTGTTTGAAGTTGATTTTATTAATGTATTAAAAGTATTTTTTGGAGTGAGTGTTATAAGACCAACTTTTGCAGGTAAAACAGATATTAATTTGTTTGCATTCTCTTCAGCAATAACAACATATGTGAAATCAAAAACCTTTAGATAATCTTGTAGTTGTTTGTCCAATTTATCCAAATTATCAACGTCTGATTTGATTTCGTATGCCGTAGAACTTCCATTAATTATTACCAAATCTGCTTTTGATTTGCCAATTCTCAATTCATTAATTAAAATAGATTTATCTAAAGAGTGTCGACTTAAAAAAATCTTTGTGGCAATTAAGTTGCGATAAAATAAATCATTACGATATTTTGTTGAAAATTCAGAAAACAAGAAATCATATAACTTTGAAAACGAGTTCATATTGTAACTACTTAAAGAATGATAAATCAAATTATCTTCAACATCCTCAGCTAGATTTAAGAGAACTTTTTTACTAAAAAGTTTTTGCAAATCATAGAGGTTTGTCATTGTTTCTCCTGAATCTCTCTTATTCTTTTCTTAGATTCACATTTTAAACTTACATAAAATATGAGTATTTTAAGTCAACTTTTTTTCCAAAATCCAACAGATATTATATTATTTTCATCATAAACAGGAACTCCCCATTCCTCATCGTGGTAGCGGATGTATAATTCATCAGCAGTTCCCCAGGGACATCGGTTCATAATTTCTCTCCCATCCAATTATAAAATTCCTCCACGATCTCATTAAATCCGTAAGCCAGTTCGGTATTCTTCGTTTCTTTTCGAGTAAACCATTTCAAGCATTGACCTTCCATTAAGTTGATCTCATCTATATTCAGATTGGCGTGTTTCCAATATGTGTATTCGATGCGGTCTTTAAATTCTTTCACACAAAGTAGCTGAAAATTAGTCAAATCGATATTCATTTCTTCCTTCATTTCGCGGATAATGCATTCTTCGGGTGTTTCATCCGGTT
>CAYWPW010000109.1:0-6613 GCA_964460095.1 uncultured Candidatus Cloacimonadota bacterium | reverse complement strand
TAAGAAAACCAATTAAGAATCATAAAGAGTTATTTATATCATCAGCTACTTTTTTGTTTGAAGTATAGATATTTTAAACATGCAAGTTTCCCAAATAATAGAAAAATGATTTTGTTGAAATAGACTTCGCATTCCACAGGATAAATTTTACTAAAGTAACATTTAAACAATAAATTTGTAAGAATTCCTTGGTCTTATCAACCTGGGAATTCTTTTTTATTTCCAAATACATTCTTAGTGTCTTTATGTCTTGGTGGTTGAACATTCCTGCTACCCATATTCTCATATCTTTCCAACTTAAAATTGACAAAGAAAAGATGGACAATTTTTTTGTATATCCAAAATTTCATCAGAAGAAAAGCATAAAATTTGAGCTTTAGGAGAGGTAATGAGATTCAAATTTATAATTATAATGGTGTTAATTTCTACAGCCATTTTCGGGAATTCGATTTTTTCGTTTGAAGGTATGCCCATTCAAAGTTATGGCTGCGATGTTTACAGCGTGGGAATGGGTGGAACCGGCAGCGGCGATTTATTCAGGGTGAATACAAATTATTTCAATCCTGCGAACGTTATCACTGCAAATAAAGTGATTTTATCAACTGCGGTTTCTATGGGATATCAATGGTACAGTGATAATATTGGCAACAGCTATCGCGATGACGGCTTATTTTTTCCGTATTTTAATTTTGCTGTTCCCATCTCAAACCATAAGTTTGCTTTTAATTTCAATTCTTTTTCTTCCGGTAATATTGAAAACGAAAAACCCGGTGTTTGGGAAGGTTATGAATACATTGAGATTAATAGGATAAATTCGAGTATTTTTAAAGCAGAACTCATCTATGCATATAAAAATCCGTTTATGAATGCAGGTCTTTCCCTGGATTATTATTTAGGACACAGGGTTCGATATTGGGAACAGGATTTTGATGATATTTACAGTCCGAAGTACGAAGTTGAAAAAAGATTCAGGAATGCTGGGTTTTCGTTTGGTATAAATAAGAAAATCGGAAATCTTTCTTTTGGTACTTTTTATTCTTCAGCAGCAGATCTGAAGGGAGAAACTATTAATAAATCTCCTGATATTGCAGATACTCTGGACTTGGAAGCGATATATGAAATTCCACAGAAAATCTCCACAGGAATCACCTGGAAATTCCTGGAAAAATATAAAGTATCTTTTGATGCAAATTATGAACTCTGGGAAAATACGGCAATATATGATGAAAACACCTATAGATTAGCTCTCGGATTAGCATACGATCCGCTCAGCGGATATGGACAATGGTATGAAAGGATTCCTTTAAGATGTGGTGGTCACTATCGCGTGCTGCCGTTTGAAAAGAATGATAAAAAAATCGATGAGAAATCTTTTAGTTTTGGTGGCTCAATTCCTCTGAAATCTTCGGGAAAGAAAATTGATATAGGTATAAATTATCTTTTGAGAGGAGATAAAAACAAACACGGAGTAAGAGAGAAAACTGTGATGTTCTATTTTGGAATTACCGGCTTTGACATTTTTTCCAAGAGAGCCAAGAGAATGGGGCATAGAGAAATTCCCAAAGTTGATTATTAATTAGAGTTCATCCGCAAAGTGTTGTTTCGAGTTGTAAGGAGCTTGCGATGACGACTCGAGGTAGCTTGAATACGCACTTTGTCTTCCCGAAAAATCGGGATCGTTTCCGCCTGAGCTGAATTAAAAACCTTACGAGCCGAAAAATGGAGTTGGAATGAAAATAAATCCTGATCTATGTGATATTTGCGGAACTTGCGTGGCTGTCTGTCCTGCTGATGCCATTATTGTCTCAGAATTCAAAGTAACAATCGATAATGAAAAATGTACTAAATGCTTGAATTGCCTGAAGGTTTGTCCTATAAAAGCAATTGAGGATGAGCAATGCTAAAAGACAGATATGATGTGGTTGTTATTGGTGCAGGACCAGCAGGAAGCGTTGCTGCCAGGTTTGTTGCGGAAAACGGAGCTTCTGTTCTTGTTTTGGAACGTGATCGGGAACCCGGCATTCCGGTTCGTTGTGGAGAAGGTGTCTCTCATAAAGGAATTGCTCCCTTCATAGAAATAAATAAACGCTGGATTGCATCTACGATCGAGGTTGCCAGACTTCACTCGCCAGATGGAAACGAAGCACATATGCTTAATAACGGGACAGGTTATGTACTGGAAAGACGCATTTTTGATACGGCTCTTTGTTCCCTGGCGTGTAAATTTGGAGCTGACCTTCTTACAAAAGCAGATGCTATCGATCTTATTTGGGAAAATGATAGAATCACTGGAGTAGAATATAAATACCTGAATGAGATAAAAACAGTAAAATGCGATATTGTTATTGGTGCAGACGGAGTCGAATCCCGCGTGGGAAGATGGGCAGGAATAGACACGAAAGTAAAATTGGAAGATATTGATACTTGCGTGCAATATACATTAGCAGGAATAAAGACAGATAAAGGTTCCTGCGACTTTTATTTCGGTGAGAAAGTCTCACCCGGCGGCTATCTCTGGATTTTTCCAAAATCTGATACAACTGCAAATGTAGGTATTGGTGTATCAGGGCATTTAGCTCATAAGAAGGGACCAAAGGAATATCTGGATGAATTTGTGGAAAGGAATTTCCCGGAAGCGAAAATAACCTACACAATTTACGGTGGAGTTCCCACTGCTGATACATTGAAAGAGATTGTGAAAGATAATATTATGTTGGTTGGTGATGCTGCCCGGCAGGTAAATCCCATCACAGGAGGTGGAATTGTGCAGGGAATGATCGCTGGAAGCATTGCTGGAAAAGTTGCTGCAGAAGCGGTTCAAAAACACAATTACAGCCAGAAATTCCTGAAAAAATACAGGAAAGAATGGAACAAACGAATCGGAAAAAACCAGAGTTTAATGTTTGCTATCAAAAACAAATTCTTTGGTATGAAAGACGACAAATTCAATAGTATTGTTGCATTTTGCAAAAAGCTTCCTTCAGAAAAACTAACTTTGAAAGAGCTATTTACAGAAGCTATTAAAGATGATCCGAAATTAGTTTTGGAAATCGCAAAGGCATTTATTAAAAGTAAATTTAAGTAGTATGAAGAGAGCTCAAAAATCCGAAATTTATCGGAAAATGATACACGTTTCTTCAATTATTTTACCTTTTTCCTACAGATATTTATTTCATTCTAACAGGAAACTATTTTTTTTAGTTTTAGCACCATTAACATTATTAGCTCTAATTATCGAAATAGTTCGTTTAGAAAATAAAACGTTCAAAAGAATTTTCTATAATATTTTTGGAATTATGCTCAGGGAGCATGAAAAAAATAATTTCACCGGAGCTTCCTATCTGCTGATTTCAGCAGTTATTTGCATTGCAGTGTTTCCCAAAGATATTGCTTTTATTGCACTTTCTTTCCTGGCAATCGGAGATACAGCAGCAGCTTTGATCGGAATTCCATTTGGGAAGAGAAAGCTGCTTGGAACAAAAAAGAGTTTGGAGGGCAGTATTGCCTGCTTCTCAACAACTTTGTTGTTTGCTGTTTTTTTCCTGAACCCTGTTGAATATAATGTTCTCGTCATTGCATTGGTTGGAGCTATTTCCGCAACAGTAGCAGAATTTTCTCAAGTTCCGATAAATGATAACATTAAAATTCCCATTTTCTCCGGCTTAGTGATGTCTTTTGTAAATATTTTTTTCTAAAAGAGTTCTGCAAAATGAAAAAAGGCTGTCTTTCTGAGGAAATCTTCGAAGTAGTTTCTAACGAAGAATCTCATTATAAGCGGAGATCCTTCGATGGAAAAGCAAGAAGAAGTCCTCAGGATGACAAAAAACACTCTATTTTGCAGAATTCATATATTTTTTTAATTCAAAAAGAGGATTGCTTATGAAATTATCATTTATAATTCCAGTACTTAATGAGGAACAAAGCTTACAACCTTTATATTCCGAGATACTTGAGAATATTGAAAACTGTAAGCATGAAATAATTTTCATTGATGACGGTAGCAATGATGGAAGTTTTGCAGTTATGCAGGAATTGTCAGCAAAAGATAAAAATGTGAAGATCATCAAATTCCGCAAAAATTTTGGAAAAGCTGCTTCATTGGATGCAGGTTTCGAAGCTGCCAAAGGAGATATCATTTTCACAATGGATGCAGACCTGCAGGACGATCCTAAAGAAATAATAAATTTCATAAAAAAAATTGAACAGGGTTATGATCTTGTTTCTGGCTGGAAGAAAAAGCGGAAGGACCCAATTCATAAAACGTTCCCATCAAAGCTTTTCAATGCTATCACAGCTAAGTTTTTCAGGCTGAAATTGCATGATTATAATTGCGGATTTAAAGCTTACCGGAAAGAAGTAATCAAAGAGTTGGATATTTATGGTGAGATGCATCGTTATATCCCGGCATTAGCAGATTCCAAAGGATTTAAAATAACAGAAATTCCCGTAAATCATCGTCCCAGAAAGTTTGGGAAATCTAAATATGGAATCGAACGCTACATTCGAGGATTTCTGGATCTTCTAACTGTGAAGCTGGTAACAAGTTATACACACAGTCCGCTGTATTTATTCGGCAGGATTGGAACCACTTTTTCTGTAATCGGTTTTCTGATCGGTCTTTATCTTACGATAATGAAATTCTGGTTTCATCAGCCGTTATATAACAGACCGCTTTTATATTTGTCGATTTTACTGATTATGCTAGGATTACAATTTTTCTCAATAGGTCTTATCGGTGAATTGCTTGTGAATCAGAACAGGAAACAGAATAAATCTAAAACGATTTCTATTGAGAAAAAGATAAATTTGTAAGTCAAATAATCAGTCAAATTTAGCTTTAGCTTGTTCCCAAACTCCGTTTGGGAACATAGTGCGTTAACTCTGATTAGGAATACAAGGCGTTACGAAAGGGGACTTTCGTAACGAGCAAAAATGGTCAGGAAATAGGAACCAACCATTGCGAAGGTTTAACAAGATGAATTCCTCTGTATGTAACCATTCGCAAGGTTTTTAAAAAGGAAAATATGCGAAAAGATAATAATCATCTTCCTGAATTTGTTGGGTTAATGAGGAATGCCAATTTGAATAAATTGGTGATCGATTCTTTCTCGAAGTATTACAAACAGGTTTTATCCGGTTCAACCGGTAAGCTTTCCAAAAAAGAAATCTCACCGCCTGGGAAGAAGAATTTAATCGATTACAATCAACTGGAAAAACCAATATTTTCTCACCTGGAAAAGCTTGTTGTCATCAAACTTAACGGAGGTTTGGGCACAAGCATGGGTTTGACAAAAGTCAAATCTTTGCTGAAAGTAAAAGAGGATTTTAATTTCCTGGATATTATTACTCGCCAGATTCTTTATCTGCGTGAAAAATCAAAGAAAAACATTCCGCTTCTATTTATGAACAGCTTCAATACTCGCGATGATACACTTTCCTATTTGGATAAATATCCTGAACTGAAACTGCCTGAAATTCCTCTTGATTTTTTGCAAAACAAATTTCCTAAGATAAAGCAGAGCGATTTGTCTCCTTTGCAAAATCAGAATGACAACTTGAATTGGAATCCACCAGGACACGGTGAAATTTATCTGGTTCTGATGATTTCCGGTGTTCTCGACCAGCTTTTGGATTCAGGATTCGAGTATGTTTTCCTCTCCAATTCCGACAATTTAGGAGCAGTTGTCGATGAAAAAATCCTGAACTATTTTGCAGAGAATAATATTTCTTTTATGATGGAAGTTTGCAAACGTTCTCAGGGCGATAGAAAGGGGGGACATTTAGCTCAAACCAGAGATGGGCGGCTGCTTTTGCGGGAAACAGCCCAATGCCCGGAACAAGAAGTCAGCGAATTTCAGGATATTGAAAAACATAAATATTTTAATACGAACAATCTTTGGGTAAACCTGAAAGCCTTGAAAGATGAACTAATAAAAAATAAATATTTGTTACCGCTTTCGCTTATAATCAATCCAAAAGAAGTGGAAGACGAAAAAATTTATCAGATCGAAACTGCAATGGGCGCAGCGATCAGCGTGTTCGAAGATTCCAAAGCTATTGTTGTAAATCGTGATAGATTTGCTCCGGTAAAGAAAACGAACGACCTTCTGGTTATTTGGTCCGATGCCTATAAATTGCAGCAGGATTACAAACTTGTGCTGGATGAAAACCTGGAAGAACCGCCGAAAGTCATTCTGGATGAAAGATATTATAAAACTATCGAGCAACTGGAAGAGCATTGTAAAGATGGAATTCCATCTCTAAAAAATTGCAGGAAACTGGAAGTATCCGCTGATGTGTTTTTTGGTAAGAACGTGGAAATTAGCGGAGATGTGAAAATAACGGAAAATGGAAAACTGGAGAAAGAATTCTGTAACAAGTAAACCCTGAAAAAGTCTCTTTCAAGGTTCTGGGTTGGGATGAAACCTTGAAAGTGCTAATCAAGAAGAAGTTTTTAGAAAGAAGCCTTTTCAAGGATGGTTTTTCGATTTTGATAATCCGGATTTATCCGAAATCCTGTTTCAAGAACGAGAATCAAACAATTCAAAGTACGGGGAAAAAAGGAGAAATTAACCCTTGACAGATGAAAGCTTTTTTTAATTAGTCCATCAAC
>CAYWPW010000108.1:0-6647 GCA_964460095.1 uncultured Candidatus Cloacimonadota bacterium | reverse complement strand
TCTTTATTTTTAATCAACCAATCTAAACCAAAAATTTTTAAGAAGTTCTCTTTTGACATTCCAATATCTGGCCAGGGAGGGCAATCGATGAAATTACTGTCAATTAGTTGCCAATGGAGTTTATGCATAGTTTTCTTGATATTTTCAGGAAAGATATTTTCTTCTTTTAGGAGTGTTTTTAAATCTTTTTTTCCAAGAAATTTTTGAGTTAAAAACCCGATTCCGGCTCGATTAGGAACATTTATAAATATTACTTTTGAAGTAACTCTTGTAAGTTCTGTTAAAAAATTTTCCAGATTTTTCACAAACCAGAGAGCAGAAAAATTCCAACTGAGTTCAAATTGATTATCTTCTAAAGGAAGAGAATTATAATCAGGTAAATATTTGCCTCGAAAATTCAGGTTTAGTTTTTTCCAGGTAGATTCTATCAGATGTAAACGCTCTTGTTCGTGGTCTGCAAGAGATACTAAAATTCCATTTTTTGCAAGTTGAACACTGTTAATTCCGGAAATTCCTGTAAAACCAAAAGATGGAATTTCCAATACGTTTTTTACAGCAAAATGTTTGCAGATTGTTTGCAGTTTTCTGTTTAAAACCACACGTTCATACGAAGAGCCTAATCCTTCATCTTCTTCTTCAAAATAATTTTTCCAGTTTTGCAAAATTGGAATAGCCATCTATTTTTTTTCTTTGAGTTGTTTGTACCAATTAGTCACAATTTTGAAATTTGGAATGGTGGAAACAGGTTGTAATGAAAGCTCTTTATATACTTGAGAAACATCATAATACCAGCTTTTAGAGATAAGTTCAAATCGAGATATCCACAATTCATTTTTAAGGTAGCGAGCTATTTTCTCTCCACGTTTAAAGAATTTTTCACTAATTGATTTTTTATCCGAATAGGTTTTACCCTTCAGTTCTTCGCAGATAAAATTTACCAATTTATGAAGGTTGACCGGATTTTTATCTGCTACAATATATTGCATTCCAGGTTTGTAATTGAATTCGACTAATTTTGTAAATGTCTGAACCAGAAGTTCAATATTTGTTAGATGAATAATTACTTCATTATTTGGTAAAAACATCAGGTTTTTATCAACCAATTTTACTAAAGAAAATGGGAAACCAAAATCTCCTAATCCGTATGTGATTGCAGGTCGAACAATTACAGCATTCAAATCGTATAAAACGTATTTCTGGATTAAAGCCTCGGATTGGATCTTTGTGTAATGATAATAATTATCATTTCTTTTGAGGGTGGAATTATTGGCAGGTAATTCGTCCGGGATTGCTCCAAAAACACCAACTGAAGAGCAAAAAATAAATCTGGAATTATTGGTTTGGGCATTGATAATCAGTTGTTCAGTGGCATTCACATTTGCATCGAAATATTCTTTTTTAGAAAATTTTCTTCCTCCGCGAATCGCTCCAATATGAATAATTGTATCAAAAGAATGTTCTTTCAAAGATGAACGTAAACCATCAATATCTGTTAAATCTATTTCTACAAAATTAACATGATTATTAAATTCGGATATTCGTTCCGGTTCGGTTTCAGGACGAATTATTGCTGTAAGGTCATATTTTTTTGAAAGCAATTCTCTGGCAACATGCTTTCCAATAAATCCGCTGATACCGGTTATTAAAATGTTTTTACTCATTTTCGTTTAAATAGATTCTTGAATTTTTGGATAAAAATTGTTTCATTTGATTGAACATTTTCCACGTAAAAGAAATCGATTTTTTCGTTTCTCAACATCTTTTCAGGATTGATTTCAGTGAGAAGTTCCACAGTATATTTATCGATGGTTTTTTCGATTTTATCTAAAACCTGTGGTACAATGTATTCCTCGAAATTACAATGATTATCCGAAGCAATAAAATGGCAGTGTCCGTTTTTAAGAAGATTCCAGGCAGTTTGCTGAATCTTTTTTCCATAAAGACCAATAAAACTGGCAGCATTAAGTTGAAGATAAATATTCCGATGAATTAAATCTTCAGCTAAATCAGGATTATTTGAGATGTCAGGATAACGCTCAGGATGAGCTAAAATCGGGTAGAATCCGTTAATTACAAGTTCGTATAAAATATGCGTGAAATCTTTTGGGAAACCATGAAAGCCAGTTTCAACCAGAACGTATTTTGTTCCATTTATTGATAAATCTTTATTCTTTATTTCCTCAAGAGAATTTGATTCGAGATATATTTCGAATGCTTTATACAATTGCATTGAAATACTGTTTTCTTGTAGAGCTTTTTGTAATTGATTATATCTTTGTTCAAAGATTTCAGCAGTATTTTGATAAGGACCCATCATATAATGTGGAGTTAAAACGATACCTGTAACTCCGGCATCTTTCATCATTTTTATGTGAGTTAATGAAGTTTCAAGGTCTGGAGAACCATCATCACAGGCAGGTAAAATATGGGTGTGAATATCAATCATTATCGTTTTATATTATGAATGGCATCAGCAAATTCTCGGATTAATTTTGGATCACAGTTTTCTTCGAGTACATTTCCTATTACAATAAAATCTGCACCAGCAACAGCTTTTTCAGCAGCAACTTCCGGAGTTTTAATTCCTCCACCCAGAATGATTGGAAGCGATACATTTTCTCTAATTGCAGCTACCATCTCATTACTGACCGGATATTTTGCCCCGCTGCCTGCATCCAGATAAACGATCTTCATACCAAGATATTGTCCGGCAAGAGCATGAGCAACGGCGATATCGCTTTTTGAATGTGGAATTGGCAGGCTGTTGCTCATATAATGAACAGAAGTATTCTTTCCAGATTCAATAAGCATATAGGCTGTGCCAATAGCTTCCAGGTTGTAATATTTTATCATAGGAGCTGCTCGTACCTGTTCTCCTATCAGCATTTGAGGATTTCTGCTGGTAATCACTGAAAGCAGTAGAAGCGCATCTGCATAAGGTGACACAAAATTGAATATCCCGGGAAAGATCAAAACAGGAATTTTTACATTTTCTTTTATCAGTTTAAGATTGGATTCGAAGTTGTTGTGGATCATCAAGCTTCCACCCACAAGTAATCCGTCTGCTCCGTTCTCTTCACAGGTTTTTGCGTGCCGGACCACCTCTTTTGCATTCAATTTATCCGGATCGATCAAACAGAAATAGTTTGCTCTTTTGCCGGCAAGTTCTAATAATTTATCATATATTTTCATAATCATTTCCCAAACCATAAAATAACTAATAAAATTAACATATCAATTTTCATCCAACCTGAAATAAGAGAAAGTTTTTTTTTGGATATTTTTTTGGGTAGAAAAATAATAAAAAAAATTAAAGGAATACTAACAAAAATATTCATTAAGACAAATGTATTTAAAAGGATCAATTCTGATAAAAAAAGATAAATCGTGAAAAAGATGATGAGAGCAACCGGAAGAATCGATGTGAAAATCGTTTTTTCTCTTCCAAGTTTGATTGCCAGAGTTTTTGCATTGAACTTAATATCTCCTTCAATATCTTCTGCATCTTTGATGAATTCTCGCATCAAAGTATATAAAAAGGCATAAATTGCGATAATCAGACTATTAGTAAAATTATTACTGCTCAATCCTCCAAAAATAAAAGTGGAGCCAGCTGCGTAAGCAACAACAATATTGCCGGTTAAAAAATTCATCTTAAAAGTTTTAGCATATAAAAAAAGCAATATACTATTAATAATAGCAATGGCAATGCAGTATTTATTTCGTGTAAGAAAGCTAAAAAGAATACCAAGAATAAAAAGGAAAACTGCGTATAAATATGCTGAACCTGGTTTGATCTTTCCGGAAGGAAGAACTCGATTTGGTTTATTAACCGAGTCGATCGGAAGATCAAAGAAATCATTGATCACATATCCTGCTCCAGCAATGATTGTGGCAGATAAAATGGCAAAAATTACGTTATAATTTTGCAGAGTCAAATTGCGGAAAAAGATACCAAAAAGAACACAGATTGCTACAAACAAGCAATTGAAAGGGCGTAAAATTTTTATGTAATTCATAAAGATTATGGTAAACGCTCTTTTATCATATTAACGAACTCAAGCATAATATCATTGTTACGCATATTTTTTATCATATTATATGAATCACGAATTAATTTTTCAGCTTGTTTCTTAGATTTTTCTAAACCGATTAAAGAAGGATAAGTTGCTTTATTGTTTTTTAAATCACCTCCCGGATGTTTGCCCAGAACTTCAAAGCTGCCAACTTCATCTAAGATATCATCTACAATTTGATAAGCCAGACCAAGGTTTAAAGCGAAGTTTCCAAGAGTGATTGTAATATTCTCTTCAGCGTCATATAAAGCACAAGCAAGTTCAGTAGATGCTTGCAGTAATGAACCGGTTTTCTTATAATGAATATATCGCAGAACATTGATATTAATCTTTTTATTCACAGAAATAATATCAACTGCCTGACCACCGATCATACCGCGAGTAGAGATTGCTTTTGTAAGAATTGAAATGCATTTAAGTGCTTGGTTCCTGTTTTTTATTTCAGTAAGAACCTCAATCGCTTTTGTGATGAGAGCATCACCTGCAAGAATTGCTGTGGCTTCACCAAATTTTATATGACAGCTGGGCTTTCCGCGACGTTCATCGGAATTATCAACGCTGGGCAGATCATCGTGGATGAGAGAAGCAGTATGCACAAATTCCAGTGCAACTGCTGCGGGAAGCAAGCGTTCCAAACGGTTTATGTTTTTTCTGCCAAGCAGCATTTCATATGTGGCTAAGAATAATAACGGACGCATTCTTTTTCCATCACTTTTTACAGAATATCTCATAGCTTGATGCAATTCTGTGGGGTATTGATCTGCTGGGGCTAAATACTCATCTAATGCTTTTTCAATAAGTTGCCCTCTACTTTTGTAATATTCTTGAACTAACAAATTTTACCTCGTTTCTAAGTTAATCGATTTTTTTATTTTTTGCATTATTTTTCAGATTCAGAAAATCCATTTATTTCAATGCTTTTTTAAGCATTAAAATATTAAAATCTATATTCAATATAATAAAAATACTTATTGCTGTCAATAAATACTTTGTTCTTAATAACCTTGAAAAGGTTTAGAAGGTTCTTCTTCCTGCTGAACCTTTTTAACAGTTAATAGATATTTATAATTTGTGAAGTTTTTGAAACTTGTTAAGTTAAAAAAAAACCTTTGAAAAGGTCTACTTGAGAGAGTTCCTCTGATTGTAGGTCGTTTTCAAGGTTGAAGCAGCGAACAATACATATCGAAAAGCTGAAAGGTCAAAATAATATTGGATGAATCTAAAGATGAAGATTATTGAAAAAAAGGAAATCTAAAGTATTTAAATGTAACATACTATTTTTCTTCAAGTTACGAAAAAAGTGCTTGACAGATAAATCTCAAAAAAATTTTTGAAGATTGAAACTAAAAACAAAAGAGGAGATAAATTATGACAAAAGCAGATTTAGTTAGATCAGTTTCAGCAGAAACAGGTATCATCCGTAAAGATGTTGCATTAGCAGTAGATGCTTTCTTAGAATCATTAAAAGATTCACTTAAAGATGGAAAACACATCGAAATCAGAGGGTTTGGAACTTTCAAACTTAAAGTTCGTAAAGAGAGAATGGGAAGAAATCCTAAAACAGAAGAAAAAGTAAAAGTGCCTGCACGTGTAGTTCCAACTTTTAAATTTTCAAGAGCATTGAAAGAAGACATTGATGCTGCCAATCAGAATTTATTGTAAAGACGCGGTGGAGATTTAATGCCCTGCGGAAAGAAAAAAAAACGTTATAAAATCAGTAATCATAAAAGAAAAAAAAGATTACGAAAAAATAGGCATAAGAAAAAAAATAAGTAATAATTAAATTGAAATTTTGTCGAAATTCTTTTTTAGGATTTCGACATTTTTTTTATAAGATTCATCCAAAGCAAAGCCAGAAAACAGCCAATCAAATAATATAAAAAATCTGCCCAAACAAATGAAGTTCCCAGAATTGTTCTGCCAATAAATGTATCTCTAATCAATTCCAGAAAAGGTGGATGCCAAAGTTGTAAAAACTCAATCAAACAGGTTACTAAGAAAATTATTAAGGCAATCATTTTTGGTTTGATTTTTTGAAAAAAGAGAAAAACAATTAAGCACCAGAAGATTTCATAAAATACATCACAAAGAGAATTATTCACCCAGAACTCAAATGAACCTTTATAAAATTTTGAATAAAAACCGATTGGTGTGACAATCAAAAGAGAGATTAAAGTTAAAATATGCGTTTTGTTTATTTTTTTCATAAATTATAAATCAGTTTCTGTAATAATTTCAATTCCGTTTTTTATTAGTAGTTCCGATGAAATTCCGTTTCCGGGAATTAATTTCCCTGAAAATGAGCCATCATATATTTTTCCACAACCGCAGGAAGGTGAATTCGATTTTAAGATAACTTTCTTACAATTTACCAATGTGGCGATTCTAAGAGTCTCTTCGGCTCCTTTTTGGAAGTTAGAAGTTACATTTTCTCCATTTTTGTTAATCACCTTTTTGCCGTGAATTTCAGCAGGAATTCTTGGTGTTGGTAATCCGCCTAATTGTTCCGGGCACACTGGAATTGCCAGACCTTTTCTCACCAATTCCACAACTTCGGGATGAGAATTATCA
>CAYWPW010000107.1:0-6678 GCA_964460095.1 uncultured Candidatus Cloacimonadota bacterium | reverse complement strand
GGTAAATAGATTCCACTGATTTTATTATTCCTGAGTTCTTTAATCAGATTATCAATCTTAGGATTTGGAAAATTTATATCGTTTTCCAGAGTTACAAAAATCAAACCTGTTTTCTTTTCCAGGTATTCAATAATCGGTTTAACTGATGTTTTTTCTGAAACATCAATTTCCCCGGTTTTTTTGTTACGAGGTCTTCCCACATGAGTCATTAAAATCGGTTTACCGCCTCTTGAAATAACATATTGAATCGTTTCCAAAGACATATCAATCCTATACGGATCTTTTATTCTGCCTTTTTTCACAACATTATGATCCACTCTAATCAGAACGATCTTTCCTTTCAAATCTGCATCTTGAATTTTTGGAATTTTCATTTTTCTACCTCCAGGATTTAATCTGGTTAAATGGGATATGCAAAATTAAAGGCTGTCTTTCTGAGGAAATCTTCGAAGTAGTTTCTAACGAAGAATCTCATTATAAGCGGAGATCCTTCGATGGAAAAGCAAGTAGAATATCTCAGGATGACAAAAACACTCAATTTTGCGAACAATAATCATGTTAAACTTAACAAGTTTCAAAAACTTTGTAAGTTTTATTATTCAAATATCTCTTCAGCCATCAAATAACCATGTGCAGTTGCATAAATTATCGAACGAGTAGCACCGGAGCAATCCCCAATGAATTTCAAATTATCAAATTTTTCATTATTCAGCCTGTTGGAATAGAACTTAATTTCCGGAGCATAAACAAGATTATCATCATTTGTGATACCGGGAATCGCTTCATTCAATTTTTCGATGAAGTCAATAATACTCTCGATGATCCTTCTGGGAAAAGCTAAATTTATATCACCCAGAATGAAATGAGATTCATCAAGTGTGGGAAATACCCTGTAAAGATGTTTAGTTCGTTTGGATGTTTTGAAATTGTTATAAGTTTGCAGAATCACCTTATTTTGACCGGCTAAGATATTTGTTAACTTTGAAATATGAGAACCATACCCGATCGGATCATTGAAAGGTTCTGTCAAACTCACAGTAGTTAATATCGCAAAATTAGTATTATTACTTTTCTCGTTTAGCTTGGAGTGTCCGTTCACAGTCACAAAATCATCATAATTTTCTGTTACAACAAATCCGGATGGATTGTTACAAAACGTTCTAACCATATAACCGGTCTTGCTTTTGTATTTCAGTTTGAATTCATACATTTCATCATTCAGTTCTTCCACAATATGATTGGGAAGTTCAAACCTGACTCCAAGGTCAACTTTTGAACTATCCAAAACCAATTCAGGAAAATTATTGATGATCGTTTTCACTAATGGATAACCGCTTCTGCCAACAGCAATGATGACTTTATCGAAAGTTTCAGAATCGTTTAATACTATTTTTTTTGAATCAAATTTTATCTTATTTATTTTTGTTTTGAAATGAAAATGAATATTATTGTAGGTTTTGTAATTTTCATAAACATTCAAAAGAATTTCTTTTAACTGCTCAGTTCCAATATGAAAAAATTCGGAAATTACAGGCTGGAATCCTTTTGCATAAAACTCTTTATATTTTTCCTTATTTACAAATGATTTTCCGTTTTCTACATTTTTATTAATGGTTTGATTAATGTAGAAATCCACTAATTTTTTCTGCAAATCCAAGCTCACATCTATTTCACCGCCCATATCTTTGGATACAAACAATTTCCCATCTGCTCTAATCCCGGAAATACTGGAGGAATAAACATCTTTGCTCTTTTCAAAGATATGAATTTCGCATTTTTTATCTTTGATCTTCTCGATAAAACCAATTGCTGCAGCACCAAAACCTACGATCCCGATTTTCATTCATCATCCTCATTATTCTGTTTATTATCTTCTATTTCTTCATTCTCATCTGATATTTTTTCTTCTACATTCACTTCATCTTCATCGCTTTTTTCAGCAATATCATATACTTCTTCCCTATCTTTTTTTTTATCTTCTTCGCTTTTTTCATCTCCTTTTATAACCTTTTTCTTACCACTTTGTAATCTAATTACTTCTTCCGGAGTTAAATTCAGTTCTTTGGCAATTTCTTCTGTTTGCCAATCTTTATCTATCAGCTTAAAAATCATTTTCTTTTTAAATTCTTTGTTTCCAAATCCATCATAAGAACGATAATCTTTCTCCTCTTCCTCTATTTCTTCCTCTTCCACAGATTTTGGTTTCTTGCTAATACGAATGAATTTCACAATAATCTTGATTAGAAAGATAAGAAACAAAGCTGATAGAATTTTTCCTAGAAGCTTTAAAAAAGCTTTTTCTCTACTCTCTTCATCACTCAACTCAACACCCAGAGTGTCGCTTTCTTCTGGTTGAGCAACAAGGGTAGTATCTTGAATTTCCGTTGTGTCTATTATAGATACAATACTTTCGGCAAATGTTGATTCCGGAATTATTGCTTCAATGAGTGTATCTGTTTCTACAAAAATGCTTTCTTCCAAAGTAGTTTCAGAAATGGAATCTATTGCTTGTGATTCAATATTTGGAAGAGAATCGTCAATAACAGCTTCTTCTTCAATAGTAATTTCCTCTTCAACTTGTGGAATTGTTTCAATTTCTTCTTCAGCCATTTCCTTTTCCAGCATTTCCTTTTCGATATCTAAAGCTCGACTGGAATGATATTTTACTTTATCTGCTTTACCTAAAGCTCCATAATAATCTGCGAAACTCATATGTTCTTCCGGAGTTTGTGGATCTTTTGTATTAAAGATATCCAGCACTATTTTGTAAACTTTTGCTTCTTCATCGAAATATTCAAGTTTATCTAAAACATAATTTGAGTCTAAAGAAATTATTGTTATCATTTCATTTGCTTTCTCCATAAACCTGAAATATTCCAGGACGAGATTATCCAGCACTTGTTTTTCTTCAATATTTGAAGATTTCCTGCAATTAGAAATTGTTATCAAAATTTCTTCATTATTTTGCTCAATTACTTTAGCAGGTTTTTTATCAAAAACAAGTACGATCCTTTCAATAATTCCGAAATTGGCATGATAATATTTTTGGAAAGTAACACTTTGTAATAAAATTGCAGAAGCAAAAAAAATAAAAATTAATATTGCTTTTTTCATTTTAACCTCAATTATTTCCTTTTTTTCATAAAGACTCTGCAAAATGAAAAGAACCTGTCTTTCTGAGGAAATCGTCGAAGAAGTCTCTAACGAAGAACCTCATCCACCTCATCCCAACCTTCTCCTATCGAGGAGAAGGAAAAAAAGCTTCCTCTCCTCTTAGGCTGTCCATTATACACATCTTTTTAATTATCAATAACCTACTCGTTTACGGGTAGGACAAGATGATCCAAAAAATATCACTAAGCCGTTTACGGCTTTACATTTAAATAAAAAGTTGGCTGACATTTTCAGGAAGGACGTAAACGTCCTAAACAGCTTTTTTATATTCCTTTCAACCTATGCGTAAACGCATAGGTTATTGATATTCAGTAAATTACAGACTTATGTATAATGGACAGCCTCTTAGGAGAGGATTGAGGTGAGGTAGAAAAACACTTTATTTTGCAGAACTCACTTTTTTTCATTTTAACCTCAATTATTTTCTTAATTTCATTTTTGCAAGCAGAACATTTTTTTGAAACTTTTTATTATTTGGAGCCAGAATAACAGCTTTTTCAAAATATCCGTATGCTTCTGAAAACATCTTCCGCGACATCAAAATCGAGCCGATATTATTCATAATATTTGGATTTTCCGAATCGAATTCCACAGCTTCTTTCAACATTTTCAATGCTTGTTCATTATTCTTCTTTTGAAGCTCATTTTGGGCAGACTCAAATAATTCTTTGGATTTTACATATTTCTCTCGGACAATAACATCTTTTGCTCTTTTCAAATACTTTTTATAAACTTTGGAATCAGGATTTTTTTTTACCAATTCAGTGTATATTTTTACTGAATCTTTCCACTTTTTCTGCATCAACAGGCATTCTGCAAAAGCAAGAGAATTAATCTCATTATCGGGAAATTTCTCATAAACAATTCGGAAATACTTTTCAGCTTCAGAATATTGATTCAGCGACATTAATGAAAGAGCAAGATTAAATTTATTTTCTGAGGAGTTATTTATAGAATTAGCTTTTTGAAAACAATCAAGAGCAATTTCTAATTTTCTTTTATTTAAGAATTGAATTCCTTTTTTCCGGTATTTTTTCTCTTTATAATGATTAGATAAAATTTTCATAAGACAAAGATAAAAAATGAAATAAAATGTGCAATAATTTTCAATAAAAAAAATAGAGGATTTGAATTTTCAAACCCTCTTTATTAGAAATTCTAATTTATCTTATTTCGATTGTCTTCTTGGGGCATACATTCACACAGATTTCACAGCCGATGCATTTTTCCGGATCTACTTTATGAACTTCCTTAACTTCACCAGTAATGGCGTCAACCGGACATTTCTTTTTGCAGATTGTACAACCGATACAATCCTCTTCAATAATAAAGGCTATTCCTCTCTTTTCGGCAATAGGATCTACGATTGCTTTTGTAGGACAAACCAATGCACATTGTCCGCAACTCACACATTTTTCATAATCTATAACCGCTAAATCATCTTGCATTTCAATGGCATTAACCGGACATTTTTTCACGCATAATCCACAACCAATACACGCAGTTTGATTACCACATCTCTTTTTAGCTTCTGCACCTTTATCATGCGTTGAACATAAAATATGAACTTGTTTGCTGATTGGTACTAATTCTATCAAGTTGCGTGGACATGCTTTCACACAAGCTCCACAACCCGTACATTTTTCTTTATCGATTATTCTCATCCCATTTTCATCTAAATGAATGGCATCGAATTTACAGGCTGCTATGCAATCATCCAGAAAAACACATCCAAAATTACAAAGATTCGGTCCATTAGTAACTAAAACAGCAGCTTTACAAGTGGAGATTCCCTGATAATTATAACGAAGAAAAGTATTATCATATCCACCGCTCTGACAATGAATCACAGCAATGTTACGTTCCTTTGTTGAAGCTTTGATTCCCATAATTTTTGCGATTTCTTTAACGACAGATTCTCCTCCAGGAGCACATTTGTTGATTTCTTCATTTTTAGTAACAATTGCTTCTGCATAAGCAGAACATCCTGGGAAACCGCATGCACCACAATTTACTCCCGGAAGTACCTCATTTATTTTTTCGATTTTAGGATCAACCTCAACATGAAATTTTTTGGATGCAAACGCTAATCCAATACCATATATTAAACCAAGAATCCCCAGAGTTGCAATTGAATATAATATTATCGACATCAATCCTCCTAGATTTTTAAGCCGGAAAATCCTAGAAAAGCCAACGCCATACAACCGGCAACAATCATTGCAATTGGCATTCCTTTCATACTTGCCGGAATTTCAGATTTATCTAATTTTTCGCGAATTCCTGCCATTAATATCAGAACCAAAGTGAATCCCAACCCGGCAAAGAAACCATTTAAGATAGCTTCAATAAAACTGTATTCTTCATTAATATTCAGAATAGCAACACCCAAAACCGCACAGTTTGTAGTGATGAGAGGAAGAAACATTCCCAATGCCTTATAAAGAGCTGGAGCTGTTTTTTGAATAATTATCTCAACAAGTTGAACCAAAGAGGCAATTGTTAAAATAAACGCTATTGTCTGTAAAAATTCTAATTTTAGAGGAACCAGCAAATAAGATTGAATAAGCCAGGTAAATGTGGATGCCATTGTCATCACAAAGATTACCGCCATTCCCATTCCCAAAGCTGAATCTAACTTTTTGGATACTCCGATATACGGACATAAGCCAAGAAAGCGCATTAACACAAAATTCTGAACGAATATTGCTACAATTGCCATTGCAAATATTTTACTCAAAAATTCCATCTATCTTCTCCTATTTTTTGCCACTAAGACACAAAGACACAAAGTTGCTTTTTTTTTGCCACTGACTTACACTGACTTAACACTGACTTTTTTATCCACGAATTACACGAATTTCCACAAATTATTATATGGGATAGGCAAAGACAAAAAATTAAATTCTTATCTGTGCAAATCCGTTTTATCCGTGTCATCCGTGTTCTATTCTTTTTTTTATCTCATTTTTTCTTCAGATTCATCAAACCCATTAAAAGGCCCATAACCAGGAAGGCTCCGGGTGCAAGAATTGCTACCAACACAGGTTTATAAGTTTGGGGTAAAACATCAAAGCCAAGAAGCTGACCAGCACCTAATATTTCACGAATTGCTCCGATTACAACCAAAGCGATAGTAAATCCTATTCCCATCCCCAATCCATCAACAATTGAACGAATGACATTATTTTTCCCTGCGAACGCTTCTGCCCTTCCAAGAATTATACAGTTAACTACTATTAATGGAATAAATAATCCCAAATTTTTATGCAAAGCCGGAACATAAGCGTTCATCACCATATCGATGATTGTGACAAAAGAAGCTATCACAACAATGTAGGCTGGAATCCTGACTTTTGCAGGTATAAAATTCTTAATTAAAGAGATAAATATATTTGAAAAAACTAATACAAATGTTGCTGCTAAACCCATTCCAATCGAATTTTCTACGGAAGTGGTTACTGCGAGTGTCGGACACAAACCCAAAGCCATTACAAAAACAGG
>CAYWPW010000106.1:4943-6716 GCA_964460095.1 uncultured Candidatus Cloacimonadota bacterium | reverse complement strand
GATAAAATCATTCATAAGAGAAAAGTAATCGATCCTTTCACAGGAGAATTCACCCAGATTGTCGATGATTTTCTTGTTTCCGATATCCAGAAAAATATTATGACGAAGTCTTTCCGACGGTTTGTTCATTCCACCATCGCTCTTTTTCTTATGATTATTGGAGCAATTCCTTATCTATTTTTTCTGGGTTTACGAAGGTTGGGACATTTACGAAGAAGCAGACGTCTGTGCTATCTAACTCTTAATGGAGATTCTAAAAAATTGTATTATTGGAGGGTTATGACACCTAATTTTCTTTCTACTTTATTTTTTCGCCTTTCTCTCAATAAATATCCTCTTTATAAAAATGTTCTGAAAAAAGATATCTTTTTAGTTGGAAATCGTATTCTTCCTCAATCATCCGGTGCATTAATGCACTTAAATAAACTTCCTTCTTATCAACCAGGCGCTTTCGATTATTCTGCTATGGTTTCGTCTAAACCTTCTGAATTCGAAATTGACATTAATGAGCTTTATTACTGCAATAATTACTCCCTGAAATTAGATTTGAAGATTTTTTTCAGAGCTCTTTTCAATCGCTTTTTCTCTGTCTGGAGCAGAATCGTGGAGGATGAATCACGTTTTATCGAAGAGTAATTTTTTCTTTTATATAACTTGTGGAAGGATTAATGAGGATCATCATAAATTTTCTAAAAAGTATGTTAAAAAAGAAATCGCTGGAATGTTATGTCATCAGTCATAAACCGATTATACTCATAACTTATTGGTTTGATTTTTTGAGAAATCAGAGCGAAATTTTTAAAACAATTCCTCATAATAGAAATGTATATTTTTTGTTCCAATCTGGGTGGTATAAAGATAAAAGAGATGTTGATAAAATTCAAAAAGAAATTGCAATTTTCAAAAATATTTATCTTAAAACAAAATATATTTTTCTTAGTAATTCAATCGAAGAGAATGAGTTTTTTCTGGAAAATAACCTAACAAGTTTATTTTGCAACCAAAATGCTTTTATTGATGAGAAAAGGTACAAAATAAAATCAAGAATCAAGAAGAAATATGATGCGATATATCTCGCTCGAATAACACCTTTTAAACGGCATGAACTGGCAGTAAAAGTTAAAAATCTTTTGTTGATCGGTTCATTCACTCAAAACGAAGAAAAACATTATCAGCATATTATGAAGATTCTACCGGATGCAAAATGGATAGAAAAAGTGTTTTCATTCAGAGTTTCCCAATACATGAATCAGGCGAAAGTGGGATTGTGTTTGTCTGCAATTGAAGGAGCCATGTTTGTCAGTGCAGAATATCTGCTTTCCGGGATTCCGATTGTTTCCACAATAAGTGTCGGTGGTCGAGATACATTATTTGATGCGGAATTTGTGAAAATTGTGAAAGATAATCCGGAATCAGTTGCCAAGGGTGTTGTAGAGATGATCAAGAAAGCTATTGAACCTGAGTATATTAGAAGTGAAACTATTAAAAAGATGAGAGAACATCGCGAAAAATTCATTAATCTAATTCAGGAAATATATGATAAGGAGATGATAAACAGAAAATTCAAAGATGATTGGAAAAAAGTGTTTGTTCACAAAATGGGATTAAGGTGTGGAGTAGGTTTTAACACATATAAAAAGAAAATATTAAAGAAAGGGTTTATTTTAAAAAACTTGAAATTGGATTATTCAGTATGAGTAAAAAACTTGCTTTATATACATTTATTGATGCTTTTGGTTGGAAAATATATCAGCATTATGGATTTCTTGAGAA
>CAYWPW010000106.1:0-4843 GCA_964460095.1 uncultured Candidatus Cloacimonadota bacterium | reverse complement strand
AAACTTGATGGAGTAATGCATGCTTTTGGAACCAGAAACCCAAAAGTTGAAGAGAAAATTCGTTCATTAGAAAATGAAATATCCGAAGTTCTGAAAACTGCAAACCAGGTTTATGATGATGTCAGCTTTTATGTTTTTTCGGATCATGGAATGACAGATGTTTCTGGTACGGTTGAAATTATATCCAAAATCGAAAATACTGATTTAATATTTGGCAAAGATTATGTGGCAATGTATGATTCTACGATGGCTCGCTTCTGGTTCTTAAAAGAAGGAGCACGAAAAATAATTGAAAAGGAATTGAAAAAAATCGAACAAGGTTATATTATTCCTGATAAAGAACTGAAAAAGATGCATGTATATTTTTCCGATCATAAGTTTGGAGACTTATTCTTTCTAATGAAACCGGGGATTTTAATCGTACCAAGTTTTATGGGATTGAAAGCGTTGTCCGGGATGCATGGTTATCATCCAAAAGATGAAAATTCATTTGCTTTTATTGGCAGCAATAAGAAGATTCCGAAAAATATCAATTCAATTACTGATATTCGTAAAACAATGGAGAATGAGCTGACTTATGGAAAATGAACAATTTATAGTCGAAGAACCAGGTTTAGGTGTAGAATTTCTAAAATTCGATAGAAGAGTTCTTTTCTTAACTATCAGAAGAAAAATTACCTTGGTTTTTGTTATCTCCTTTATAGTAACTTTAGTGGTAGCAGTTTGGGCTAAAGTATCGCTTAAAGGAAAGTTTACAGCATCCTGCACATTAATTCGTTTTGAAAAAAATATATCTACAAGATCTGAGGTCCCATACCTTTATCAGGATTTGAATTTAAGTACAGTTTTAAATTCTGTTACAATGCGGGTAAACCTCGAAGCAGTGATAGATAGCCTGAAATTAAATATGACTCCTGAGGAAGTTTTTGGAACTCTTCAAGTTCAAAGAGGGAGAAGAACCAACGTGTTAAATATTGGTGCAATTCATTATGACAGGCAATTCGCTGTAGATGTTGCAAATGCTCTCGCTGTTATTTTTATAAAAAATTATAATAAAATCTTAAATTCCGCCACAATAGAAATCTATGATTATTATCTTAATCAAAGAGATCTTCTTCGAGAAGAACACAGGCAGAGTCAGGATCAGATTTCAGATTTTTTAAAAAATTATAATGTGATTTCCATTGATGAAGAAACTTCACGCAAAAATGGTTTATTAAGAGCTATTGAGGCAAAAATTCTGGATACAGAATCTATTATGACTTCTTTGAAATCGAAAATTGGAGATATCGATTCCCAGTTGGAGGAGTTATCGGATGATATCATACCCATTTCATGGAGTATTTCTAACACAAAAGAGAGTTTGATAAAAACAAAAATGGACGAATTAAAACTCTTAAAAGAACAATATACAGATGAAAATCCGAAAGTTCTAAAACTAATGAGAGAAATAGAATTTTTAGAAGAAGAACTGGCAAAAGTAAAAGGAGAGGATAAATTTGTTCCGGATAACATTACATACGGTGAAGATCCTTACAGGAAACAATTGATAATATTACGGATAGATTGCGAATATGAATTATCCGCTTCTGCCAAGAAAACGTTGGAATATCAGCAGCAAATCGCAAAAATAAACGAAAGCCTGAAATCTCTTTCATCAATGGATAAAGATTACTTTCAGCTTCAAAGAAGGGAAGAACTTCTAAGAGATCGCCTTGACTTAACAGAAAGAAGGATAATGGATATCAAAGTTGCCATAGAATCGAATGTAAGCGATTTTGATATTCTGGAATGGGCTTTACCTCCCAAATTTCCTGGGGGTGCAAATAGAAGAGTGATTGCCATGACTACCGGCTCTTTCACATTCCTGGGATTGCTTATATTTTTCGTTTTAAGAGAATTATTGGATTATTCCATGAAATCAGATTATGATTTTACAGAAGTTCTAAAGATAAAATATTTGGGTGAGATTCCGAATAAAGATGCTGTTTCCGAGCTCTATTTTAATTCTCAAATTCAAATTTTATTTGGCCAGATTTCCCATCAGATTCCAAACAAAAGTCCAAAAATCATAATGTTCGGCAGCGACAAACCGGAAACAGGGAAAAGCTTTCTTATCAAGGAGATGATCGAGTTATTTACTTCTCGCGGGGAAAAAGTTCTCTGGATCGAATCCATTCTGGAAGCTGAAGAAGAAATCGAAGATTATCTGGTTAATGACCTGCTGTATGAAACGAAATCTTTAACTGCAAGAAATGTTAACATTATTACTGAAAATTTACATAAGTGCTATTTTTTATGTGATGAAGAAGTCTTCCGAAAAGCATTAGATAAAAGTGATATCAAAAGATTGCTTCTCCAGTTATCTTCTTATAATGTAATTATCTGGGAATTATTTGAAGTTCATTATAACTTACAGATTTTTTCAACTATTTCATCCTATGCAGATCTACTGACGTTTGTGGCTCGATTCCAAAGTTCCAGTAGAGATAGTTTGGAAAACGCCATAAAATTCATAAGAGCAAATAATGACATCAAGATTGGTGGAATTTTAAATGATGTAAAAACAGCCTTTTTAAAGGTTCAATTCTAAGGTTATGAAAATGAAAAAAATCCTGATTATTATTTTTTTGGGAACATGTTTGATGCAATGCTCAAGAAATAAAATAATAGAGGAAAGCAAAGTTGAAGCCACAAAGCAATATATGGAAGAGATTCATGTTGCTCTTCAAAAGGAAACTGATGTTGTTGGAGAGTTAATGGAGCTTCAGCAAGTTGAGTTTGAAGAATATAAAATTGGTTCAGGAAACAGATTTGATGTATATGTGGAAGAGGAACCTGATTATTTTACTGCAAATACATTAGTGAAACCGGATGGAACGATCTCTTTAAAACTTGTTGGTGAAGTAAAAATTTCCGGACTTACACTTCCGGAAGCTACTGCATTAATTGAAAAAAAATATTCAAAATATATTTATAATCCAAAAGTCTCTATGATACCAAAAGAACTGAAAAGTTCTAATATTACTATTATGGGAAAAATTGCTAATCCAGGAAATTATGAAATTAAAATTGATATGAGATTGACTGATGCAATTGCTGAAGCCGGTGGATTTGCTACTGCATATTTTCATGGCAACACTGTGGAAGCTGCTGATTTAACTACAGCTTATATGATAAGAAATAATAGAGTTCTGGCAGTGGATTTGTATGAATTAATCCGAAGAGGAAATATGCTGCACAATATACCTCTTTTAGATGGTGATTACATCTACATCCCTTCATTAATAAATCAGATTGTATATATTTTAGGAAACATTATGGGTCCTGGTGAAATATATTACAAAGAAAATATGACGGTGATGCAGGTTATTATTTATGCTGGCGGATACAAAGATGTGGTTCCTTCTTCCCAAGTGATAGTATTAAGAGGCGGTTTGAATCATCCTCGTATTTTTAAAATAGATACAAAAGCCATTCTCAGGGGTGATATTCAGGATTTCCCACTTAAAGCAAATGATATTGTTTACCTGCCTTTAGATCCGCTTACAAATTTCAATAGGATTGTAAATAAGATATTACCGGCTTTAAGGGCTGTGCAAACAACCTGGATGATGAAGGAATATTATGAAGAAACCATCGAAAAATATTAAGAATCATGCAGATATTTTACGACAATTAAAATGTATTTTATTTGAGATATCATAATGTTTATTAATTAATATATATTTAAGAAAATAAAGATGACAGAGCTATATCTTTCAAATTTAAAATACCTTGTTTTCTTTGCTGCTCTATTCTTGGGAGTTCCCACAGCATATGTACTTTCAGTAAGAAATCCAACTATTGAGAGAATCGTCTTTTTTTTAATGATTTTTTTCACAGCACAAATGGAAGATATAAATTTCCTCTCTCATGAAACTTATAAAGGTACTTCTTTAGGATTTGAGTTTGGAATGGTAGATTTAGCTACTTTAGTTATTTTTTTTGTTGTCCTTAATAGAAGAAGAAGATTCGGTATCAGGTTAATCCCTCCAGGATCAGTACTATATTTTTTATATTTCTTATTCAGCTTGATATCAATAGTAAATGCTCAGAACTATCTGTATTCTGCTTTTGAACTTTGGTCAATGATAAAAATGTATTTCTATTTCTGGGTTATTTACAACTATATAAAAGATTTAAAAGACCTGGATTTCGTAATGAAATCCATTTCATTAGTTATTCTTTTTATCGGTATCATAGTTTTGAAGCAAAAATATATTGAGGGTCATTTTCACTGCCGAGGTCCATTTCCACATCATAACTCAATGGTTATGTATCTAATGATTTTTACTTCTATTGTCTTTGCCTATGTTTTGAACAAAAAAAGAAAGATAAATCTTACTTACTGGCTTTTTATATTAGCATTAGGAATTGGTAGTATTATTTCGAGCTATTCAAGGGCGGGACAGGCTAGTTTTGTGGTTGCAAGCAGCATTGTTCTGTTTTTCTCATTTGCCGGAGGTTTATCAGCAAAGAAACTTAGCATATCTTTTATATTGATGATAGCGGGTATTGTCATGTTGGCTAAAGCAGCCGATTCGATTATAATAAGGTTTGTAACAGCCCCGGCTGCTTCAGCAAATTTACGTATTTTATTAGCTCAGGCAGCAGTGAGAATGGCAGACGACAAAACCCTCGGAGTAGGTTTGAATAATTGGGGAATAAAGGTGAATCCTCCTTATTTCTACAGCGACCATATTGAAGGTACTACTGAAGAATCTCGTCATGCTCGTGTTGAAACTATTTATCTTATGATAGCTGCTGAAACCGGATGGTATAATTTGGTTATGTTTTTAAT
>CAYWPW010000105.1:0-6722 GCA_964460095.1 uncultured Candidatus Cloacimonadota bacterium | reverse complement strand
AGGCAACTTCCAACCAAAAAGACTATTGAAAATCAGAAAAAGAAAATGAACAGCTACAATAATCGATAAACCTTTCAGGAAAGCTTTATCCTTAAATATCGCAGAACAGAAAAAAGTAAAACTCCCTACTATCAAACCGGTTTTTATAAATGCAGTTAATGCTTGAAGCATTCCGGAAATTGCAACGTAAAAATTAAATTGATGTATTATTGCCAAAATGATATTTATAACAATAAATGTGAATAAGGTGATAAGAAACAGAACTATCCAATTTCCAAGTAATCCAACATAAAATTTTGAACCGGTTCTAAGCCAGATTGATACAGGTTGAGAGCGATGGAACAATTCACAATTCCTTCTGATATCCTCATTAAGCGCACCTTGCATTAACATGATTGTGAAGATAATGCTCATTAATCCCGGCAAACCCACAACTGAAAGATTAGCGATATAACTGATTGCATTAATTGGTATGTCAGTTGGGAAATCAAATAAGTTGCCCTGAACATCGCCTTTATAATAGGCAATTACAGTCCCCAAAATTATCAGTAAATAGAAACCTGCTGTAATCCAGAAAGGCATTAACAAAGTCTTTTTGCTGATTATCCAATCTTTTCTGATAAGAGTTTTAAATTTATTCATTTGAACCTCCAACTTTTGCTACAAATAAATCTGAAAGAGATGGTCTGCTATATTCGGCTCCTTCGATTTTTACATCACTTCCTACTATTGCATTGACTTTTCCTAAAGTATGGGTTATCAAAATTGGATTCAATTTTTCCAATTCTTCTTTTCTATCAGTCGGAACTGAAATCAGAGAATATTGATTTTTCAATTCAGCAATATCTTCCTGAAGAATTATTTTTCCTTCATCGATAAAAATGATGTCTTGTAAGATCTGCTCCACTTCTTCCACCTGATGAGTAGAAATTATGATGGTTTTGGTTTCATCAAAGTATTCTCCAATAATTGTGTTAAAGAATTCTTTCCTGAACACAATATCCAATCCCAGGGTTGGTTCATCTAAAAGCAGAATTTTCACATTGATAGAAAGTGTGATTAAAAGATACAATTTGGTTTTCATTCCTTTGGAAAGATTTCCAACTTTCTGATTTAAGGGAAGATCGCTTCTGGATAAAAGCCTTCCTGCTGTAACCGCATTCCACGATTCATTTAAAGAAGCTACATAATCAATGGTTTGCTGAACAGTTAAACGATCATCAAGACTGCTTACATCCGGAATAAATGCAATCAGGTTATGAATCGATTCTTTATGATGATCAACTCTTTCTCCCATAATATCGATCTCACCATCAAACTTTAAAAAACCCAGAATACATCGCATTAAGGTGGATTTACCGGCACCATTTTTACCTAGCAGACCGATTATTCGTCCTTCAGGAATTTTCAGTTCTACTTCATCAAGTGCTTTTAAATTTCCATATTTTTTTGTCAGATTCCTTACTTCAATTAATTCCATTTTAATTTCCTCCTTCTTTGTAAATTGTGTTAATGGTTTTTACCATCTCACCTTTTGAGATCCCTAATGTTTTACCTTTGATTATCAGTTTTTTAAACTCCATTTTTCGAAATTCCTTACTTTTTTTGAGCTGTAGTTTTTCTCGGCTTCCTTTTTCTACAAACATACCAATACCTCTTTTTTTGTAAACAATTCCTTCATTCATCAATTCACTCACTGCATTCGATACTGTTTGAGGATTAATTCGATATTGCTGAGCTAAAGTCCGGATAGAAGGAATTAATCCGTCCTCTTTCAAAACACCGGAAATTATGGCGTTTTCTACTTCCTCCTTTATCTGCAGATAAATAGGAATACTTTCATCAAATCTTTTCATTCCACCTCCTGTTTTAGTGTGCGGGTCAACCGGAACACTAAGGCAATATGTGTCAAGAAGTTTTTTAATTTTGGTTTAATGTTTGATGATCTGTTTGAGTTTAAAACCTTGTTTTATAATATATTACGATTATTAAATTATTTGTTTTTTAAATTTTTCATGTACCATTCACAGGTTCGAGCAATTTCATCTTCAATTGTATGTTTTTGAGTATAACCTTTTTCTCGTATTTTTTCAGAATAATATTCAGTTGATGTAGCAAATTTTTTCATTCTATCACTATTTATTGGTAAGTCTCTTTTCGTGATTGCGGCTATTAAGTCGAAAGACTTGCCTACAAAAATAGCTACCGATAAAGGAATTCTAACAATTGGTAAACTAAAACCATTACCTGATGCAATAATTTCCATAAGTTGTTTAACAGTTATGTATGGCGTATCCAGAGTATTGAATATCTGCAAACCAGATTTCATCCGGGGCATTACAAATTCAGTCATATCTATGAGATTTTCTAATGAAACCATTGATTTAATATGTTTTCCATTTCCAATCGTTATCCATGGTTTTCTGTGCATCATATCAATTAAATTGTACATGTTTGCATAATTATTAGGACCATAAATTATTGATGGTCTTAAAAAGACAACTTGCCTTGTACTGTCTTGCTTTAACCATTTCTCGATAACCTTTTCTCCAGCAAGTTTACTTGCACCATAAGGATTATCTGGTAGCAGTTTACCTGATTCATCACATGGAACGGATTTATGACCATAAACAGAAACTGTGCTGTAATAGATTACTTTGTTGATATTTCTCTCAGTTACATAATCCATTAGTACTTTTGTTCCGAATTCATTATTGCTGAAATACTCTTCTTTGGAAATACCGAAATCATGTTTAGCTGCTGCACAATGTATTATAAAATTAAAGTTTCTATCATTGAATTTTCTTAAATCTTCAATATTCCGAATATCTCCAATTTCTGTATTTGGATGTGGTTGGATATTACATTTAGTATTATTATCAATTCCCCAAACCTGATGTTCCTCTTCTTCAAGATAATGCATTAATCTTGAACCGACAAAGCCATTTGAACCTGTTATAAATATATTCATAATTCTTCCATTAATTTTAATAATTCGCTTTCTAGTTTTTCTGCTTGTTTTTCTCTATTATAGTATTTTTCAACGAATTTTCTACCGTTCAACGACATTTGTTTGAGTTGTTGAGAATTGTTTTTCAACCAAAGAATTTTCATAGCTAAATCTTCAGAATTATCCGGTTCGTAAGTAATGCCAGCTTCTGATTGTTTTAAAATGTCAGCAGTTTCTCCCTTTACTCCCAGCAAAATAGGAAGACTGGCTGCCATATAATCAAATAATTTTGAAGGTATCGTACTTTCAAATATTTTAATATTTCTTAATGGGATGATCCCGCAATCTGCGAGCGATAGATATTCATTAACATCTGCTTTGGCAATTTCTCCGACAAAAATCACATTACAAATTTTATTATCTTTTGCATATTCTTTTAAAATTCGCTCTTCCGGACCGGTCCCAACCAACAGTATCTTCACACTATAACTGGAAAGCTGTTTTCCGGATTCCAACAATGTTTTTATATTCTGAGCAATTCCAAGAATACCAGCGTAAACAACGATAAAATTATTTTCTATCTCAAATTTATTTCTTAATTGCTCCGAAACATTTATCTTATTAAATTCTAGATCACTTCCATTTCTGACAACATTAATTTTATCACCATTAATACCTTTTGCAATAATTCGTTCTTTAAAACCCTCTGTAACTGAAATTATTTTATCAGCTCTTTCATATAAATCCCATTCCATTCTATAACTCAGATTTTGATATCGCTTATTCTGCAATTCCCCCATCTCAATAGCAACATCCGGCCAAAGATCTCTGACTTCAAAAATAAATTTCGTTTTGGGAAAAAGTTTCTTCAAGAAAAGTCCAATAACACCAACGAACAACGGGGGTGAAGTAACATATATAATATCGTATTTTCTCCAATTAAATACTGTATGAATAAATCCCATAAACATAAAGCTTATATAAAACAGAATTCTAGTAACAAAATTCTTTTTTATACTTGTGAAAATCCATACTCTATTTACAAAGAAATTTTCCATCTTTTCTTTCATAAATAATTTATACTTATATCCATCAAAAATTATTCCTTTTGGATGGTTTGGCATTTCTGTAAGCACCGTAACATCATGCCCTTTCTTTGCAAAATATCTAATATTTGCTAAGGCTCGATTAGGTGGAGCACCAACTTCTGGATAAAAATATTGGGTAATATATAAGATTTTCAATTTATTACTCTTTCATAAAGATCTAAATATTTTTTTACTGTTTTTTCCCAAGAATTTTCGTTTAAAAAATTGTCGAAATTCTCAGATAAAAAAAATCTTTTAAGAATCGCTTCTTTCATTTTTAAGATAGATATTGCTATATCTTGAAAATTTGGTTTTGTGATTATCGCAATTTTTTTTGTAACTTGTTCAGATAGTCCTCCAACGTCATTTATCACAATTGGTTTGTAAAGAGAAAAGAACATAAATGGAATACCACTTTGTGTAGCTTCAATATAAGGTAAAATTCCACAATCGGAATGAGAAATAAAATTGTACATTTCTTTATTGCTTAAAAACTCATGTTTAAATGAGATATATTTTTCTAATTTATAATCAGAAATTATTTTAATAATTTTTTGTGCATAGTTTTTATTACAGAAACCTGCAATTGTTAAATGTATATCAGTTATTTTCTTTTCATTAACAATACTATTCAAAGATTTCAATAATAATTCAATACCCTTATATCGTTTAATTGCTCCCACAAACAAAATATTAAATTCTTTTTTTTTCTTTTTATTATTTACAACATGAGAATAGAGTTTTAGTTCTGTCTCATAACAATTACCATGTTCAATTTCAACAATTTTTTTTTTAAAATTATTAGTAAACTGTGTTTTTGAATAATTTGACAAACAAATAATTTTATCAACAATTTTAAAAATTTTTACTTCAAATAACCTTAATTTATTTTTGTTATGTTGAGAATAATTATGTTGAGTTAAAATTATTTTTTTTCCTAAAAGTTTGAAAATTTTAATAAAAAAATATTCTATTATTGGTATTGGTAACCAATTGAAATGTATGATATCTGGGTTTTTTCTAATAACTTTAAAAAGTAAAACAATATGATAAAAAGGATAATCAATGATTTTAAATATCTGCCTAACTTTTCTTTTTGATACTTTATTTTCAAATTTAAAAAATATATATTTCGGATTGATATTATAATTATTATGGTAATATCTCGAACCAAAACGATTGAAAGAAGTGAAAAATTGGATGTCAACTTTTCCGCTATCTTGCATAGATTTAATGAAAGGATAATTTATTTGTGGAGTATCATTATTGGGATCAACATAAAATATTTTCATAATTTCATCAATTTTCAATATTCATTATTGCTTCATTGAATATCTTCTTTTCAATAAAAAGCTCATAAAAGTTTTTAATTTAACGTCATATCTATCTTTTTCTTTTTTTATCCCATATACAAAAATACCATTTATTAAACCTCTGAAAGTAGAAAAAATAAACTTATGTCGATATCCAAATTTTAACCATGAAATAGATTTTAAAATAAATAATGGAATTATTAATATTCTGGGGCAAAAAGTCCACAACCATATTATATCATTCCTAGCTTTAAAATTAAATATTTTCTTGTTAACCCGATAATTACTTGGTTGATGATGAACGTATACATTGGGAAGAAAGATTAATTTATATTTCTGAACATACATTTTAATAGTAAGATAGTTTTCTTCAGATCCGTAATGTGTATCTGGAAAAAACGATACTTTATCAAATATCTCTTTCCAAAAAGCAACAGCACATCCAGTAAAAGTAAATATTTCTTTCTCTTCCTTTATCTGATAATAAAAAATCTTTTCTCCATTTATATAATCTATTCTTTGTGGAATAATAGCTCCAATTTTTTTTTTAGAATAGATTTCAAATTTCTTGACGATTACTCCTATCAAATTTGGTTCAATCCAGGCATCGTCATCTAAAATAAAAATGATTTCACCTTGAGAATTTTGAATCCCAATATTTCTTGCCAAAGGACAACCAAGATTTTTTTCCATTTTCAATAATTCTATTTCAGGATATTCAGTTTCTACCATCTCTATCGTTCCATCTGTAGAACTATTATCTACCAATACAATTTCAATATTATCATAATCCTGCTTCTTCACTGAGTCAATGGCTCTCTTTAATTCACTTTTTCGGTTCCAAGTAACGAACACAACACTCACAAGCATTTGCTTGTTTCTCATACAACATCCTCATTATTAAAATTTTTTATATGAAATCCCAATGGCAAAAAAAAGTTCCAATATAGTTTATTTGAAAAATCTGATAAAAAGAAAAAACAGAATATTAATATAAAAAACGCTACAGAAAAATAATAACAGAAATCATCTTCTTTTCGCAGATAACATTTATAACTCTTCCAGAGTATTGAGAAAAGAATGTATAAAAAAATTGCTAACATTATTAATCCATTTTCGGAACCTATATCAAGATATGTATTATGCAAATGTTTCATATTCTCAAACATCGGCAAATATTTTATTGATAAATATTTTGCATTACCTATACCTACTCCGAAAATTGGGTTATTCTTAATTAGTTGTATTCCAACACTGAATAACATTAACCTTACAAACATTGAGTTTTCCATGCTTTCAAGAGCTGTTTCATCTAATTTTGAAATTGAACCTAAACCTTCCAATCTAGCTTGGGTATCTTTTTGGTCTTTT
>CAYWPW010000104.1:0-6728 GCA_964460095.1 uncultured Candidatus Cloacimonadota bacterium | reverse complement strand
TGGAAAAACTGGAATCAGAAGGAAAAAATTCATTTATGCATTATATGATGCCAAACGCACTTCTGAAATATCGGCAAGGTTTCGGACGGCTCATTAGAAATAAAACTGATAAAGGTGTTGTGCTGGTTCTTGATAGCAGAATTTTCACAAAAGAGTACGGACGTTTTTTCAAAGATATCGTGCCGGCAAAAACGATCATTCCCTTCACAGATATTGAAATTTTTGATTATCTGGGAAAGTGGTTTGGTTCGATTGGTTCGATTGGTTGAATTGGTTGAACTGGTTGAACTGGTTGAACTGGGAAGACCTTGCGAATGGTTTCTTCCAGAGAGATTCTTTCACATTGACCTTCGCAACGGTTGAATCGGTTGAATTGGGAAAAGATTGTTAACTTTCCGAAACTTCTTACGAAGAAATTCTTGAGAATAAATTTCGGAAAGTTCTTCAAAGTTGAGAGTTTGTTTTTCATCTGTAGTGAAGTCCAAAACAAAACTTCCTGCTCAAGTCCAGTTTCTCCGAATCCTCTGAACTCGAATTATTGTTGAATGAATACAAAAGATACTTTAGAATTAATCTATAAAACACTTCTGAATTCTTTTGGTCATCAAAACTGGTGGCCCGGAGAAACAAAAGATGAAATCATTATCGGTGCAATTCTTACCCAGAGCGTAAGCTGGAAAAACGTGGAAACTGCTATCGAAAACCTGAAACAAAATAATCTCTGTACAATCCAGCAAATTCATAATGCAAATATAAAAGAAATTGCTCCTCTCATTCGCTCCACCTTATATTATAACCAGAAGGCAAAAAAACTTAAAAATTTCGCAAATTTTCTATTCCAAAAATATGATGGAAATCTACAAAAACTATTCCAAACTAATACAAATATTTTAAGAAAGCAGCTTTTGTCCATAAATGGAATCGGAGAAGAAACAGCAGATTCGATACTTTTGTATGCGGGAAACAAATGCGTATTTGTTGTCGATGCCTATACAAAAAGAATTTTCTCTCGTATCGGCTTATTCAAACCGAATTGGAATTATTCACAATATCAGCAATTCTTTATGGATAATACAGTTAATGATATTGAACTGTATAAAGATTATCATGCACAGATCGTTTATTTGGGAAAACACTTCTGTAAGCGGAAACCGTTGTGTAACTTTTGCGAATTGAAAAAAGTCTGTAACTATTATAGAACTAATTATGAATAAAGGTTTGATTTACGCAATTATTGCTTATTTTTTATGGGGAATATTTCCTGTTTTCTGGAAAGCTCTTCAAAATGTACCAGCTAAAGAAATTCTATGTCACCGTATGGTTTGGTCGTTTGTTTTTGTACTTCTGATACTGATTAATAAACGTCATTGGAAATGGTTAAAACTCATTAAAACAAATTTTAAGATTGCCCTGATTTTTTTTGGAACAGCAAGTTTACTCGCAATAAATTGGTTTGTATATGTTTGGTCAGTAAATCATGGTTTAATTGTAGAAACTAGCCTTGGATATTTTATCAATCCATTATTAAGTGTAATTCTCGGTTTTATCTTTCTTAAAGAGCGACCACGCTTCTTTCAGTGGATTGCAATAATTATTGCTGCTGGAGGAATTTTTTACTTAACCTTCAGTTATGGGATTTTTCCCTGGATAGCTTTGACTCTTGCCTCTACTTTCGGCTTTTATGGACTTCTGCGAAAAACCGCTCCATTAAATGCATTGGAAGGATTATCTTTGGAAACTACCATCCTGTTTTTTCCTGCAGCATTTTATCTAATCAATCTTGAAATTTTTAGAACCGGTTCTTTCGGGCATGGTATTCCTCAAACGACTTTTCTACTTGCTTTTAGCGGCGTTGCCACAGGTTTACCTTTGTTATTCTTCTCTGCTGCTGCTAGAAAAATTACTCTGATAAATTTAGGTTTTTTGCAATACATTGCACCTTCTCTGCAGTTCTTACTTGGAGTTTTTGTTTATCATGAGATTGTAAGCAGAACACGTTTAACAGGTTTTATCATTGTTTGGATAGCATTGCTTATTTATACTGTGGAAAGCATAAGACATGCCAGAAGAAGAAACAGGAAAAAATTATCTATTTGACATTAAATAAAGTTTCTGTAAATTCCGTTCCAGTAAATTCCTTCTCATGTTTAGTTAGAAATTTCGAGGAGATTTAATGGCAGATCTGAATAAGTATTTTGAAGATTTGAAAAAAATTGGAACTGACGGAACGGAACATAATTATCGGACACCTTTTGAAAATTTATTGAATGAAATAAAACCAAACAACTCCATAAAAATTATTCACGAACCCAGAAGAAAAGAAGGATTTGGTGCACCCGACTTTTTAATTGAGAAAAGTGGGGCAATCATTGGATATATCGAAACAAAGCAAATTGATGAAAATCTAAATAAAATATTTAAATCACCACAAATAAAGCGGTATCTATCAATTTCAGATAATTTCATTCTAACAAATTATCATGATTTCATTTTGATAAAAGACGGTGAAGTTTTAGAAAGAGCAATTCTATGTTTCCCGACAGATATAGAAAAAGCCGGATCAAAATTAGATGAAACCAATATTAAAAACGTAATAAGATTATTTGAAAAATTCTTCTTTTCCGAACCGATAAAAATAAGTAATTCAAAAAAGTTAGCAACCAGTTTAGCAGTCAGGGGAAAAACCTTAAAAGAATTTATAATTGAAATATTCAGACAAGATAACGATGATAATTTTACGATAAGACTGAAGGGTTTACATAATACATTCAAGACATCCCTTGTTGAAGATTTAGAAGTTGAAGAATTCTCAGATGCTTTTACACAAACAGTTCTTTATGGATATTTCCTGGCACATCTACAAACAGATAGAGACATTAATCTCGAAGATGGAGCAAAGCTGATTCCACATTCCTTTGAGGTTATTAAAGAATTCTTTAACATTATCAATTATGATGATATGCCCTTACATATTCATTGGATTTTCAAAGAGATAGTTAATCTTATAAATAATACTGATATCCCACGAATAAAAAATGACCTTTCTTTTGAAACCAGTAAAGACCCATATCTTTATTTTTACGAAGATTTTCTGGGTGAATTCGATGCAAAGAAAAGAAAATCAAGAGGAGTTTATTATACTCCTGAAGAAGTTGTCAGTTTTATTACTCGTTCAATAAATAAAGTCCTTATTGAAAAATTCAATAAACAAGATGGATTTATTGATTCCTCAGTTACAGTTTTGGATTTTGCCATTGGTACGGGAACTTTTCTGGTTATGATATTTAATCTTATTTTTGATAAAATAGATAAAAATGACGGTAGATTTACCAAAATAATTCAAGATCATATTCTGAAAAACTTCTATGGTTTTGAATACCTCGTTGCACCTTATGCCGTTTGTCATCTCAAGCTTTCGCAGCTTCTGAAAGATAAAGGTTACGAACTTAAGAAAAATGAAAGATTCAATGTTTACCTGGCAGACACACTTGATGATACAGAACCACAACGAAATGCTTTGCTTCCAGAACTATCACAAGAAGGAATAAGAGCAACGGAAGTAAAAAAATATAAAGAAATATTGGTTATAACAGGAAATCCACCATATAATATTAAATCTAGAAACAATAAAAAAGGTATTGTAGAGTTAATTGGAGATTATAAACCTTCTGATGAGAAAAAGTTAAATCTGCATGATGATTATATAAAATTTATTCGTTTTGCACATAATAAAATTGATTATAATAAAATGGGAGTTATTGGAATAATAACCAACAATTCTTTTATTAATGGATTAACTCATAGGAAAATGAGAAATAAACTTTTAGATAGCTTTGATGAAATTTACATATTGAACTTACATGGGAACAGTCGTATTGGAGAAACTGCACCAGATGGTGAAATTGACCAGAATGTTTTTGATATTATGCAGGGTGTTTCAATTAATATATTTGTAAAGAATGCAACTGAAGATAAAAAAGAACAATGTAAAATTTATTATTATGATTGTTTTGGAAAAAGAAAACAAAAATATGAATTCCTGCTCGCTAATGATATTGATTCAATTGAATGGAATCTGATTGATTACAATAAATTCAATGATGAATTTAGAAAAACAAGCTGGGGGAAAAATAGATTTGATGATAAATTAAGCTTTTTTACACCAATAGAAAACACAAATCTAATAAAGCAATATGGAGATTTTTGGGGTGTTTATGAAATTTTTAAATATTATGGAAGTGGAGTTAAAACAGATCGAGATGGATTAGTAATTGATTTTAAAAAAGATAAACTAACTACACGAATGAAAAAAGTATTTAATTTAGAATATGATAAAAAATTTAGGGAAAAATACAAAGTAAAGAATTCAAGCAGTTATAAAATTATTGATAAATTAGAGAAATTAAAATATAAAGATACAAATCTTAAGGAAATTCAATATCGTCCTTTTGATTTAAGATCAATTTATTATGATCCAGAATTTATAAGCCGACCAAATTATAATATAATGCAACATTTTTTAAAAGAAGATAATATCGGATTAGTATTAATGAGATCAATTATTCCAGATACTTCTTTTTCTCAAGTTATGGTTTCAGATAAAATATTAGATTTGAATTATTATGGTTATCAAACTTATTTATTACCGCTCTATATTTATAATGAACCAGAAGAAGGTGATCTATTTGCAGACGAGACACATTTGAATAAACAGGTAAACTTCACAAATGAGTTTGTGAAATTTATTAATAAAAAATATTTGTTCAAACCATCACCGGAAGAAATTCTGGGTTATATTTATGCAGTGTTTCATTCACAAACTTACAGAGAAAAATATTTGGAGTTGTTGAAAATAGATTTCCCGCGTGTTCCATTTACAGATGATGAAGAGAAATTTAAAAAGTTAGCTGAATTGGGAACCGAGTTAATCGAGCATCATTTATTGAAAAAAACTTATCCCGATAATCAGGTAAAACCGGTTGGGAAATCAGATCAAGTAATTGTTGAGACAGTTAATTACGTTGAAGATAAAATCCAAATAAATCCAAATCTATATTTTTATCCCGTAAAACCTGAAGTCTGGGATTTTTATATTGGTGGCTACAAAGTTCTGGAGAAGTGGTTAAAATCACGCAAAGGTAGAGAACAGGACCTTAGTTACCAGGAGATAGAGCATTTTATAAAAGTTTGTAATGTTATTAAGAAGACGATTGAGTTGATGGGAAAGATTGATGGGGTGAAAATGGCATAAAAAATTTGAGGTTGAAAAATGAATAATATTGATAAAAAAATGTTAGAGCATGCTGAAAAAGTATTAGACAATCAATTTTTATATAAAACCTTTTACTTTAAAAAAGGTACAAGACCCAAATATTGCATATTAATGGAAAAACCTGGCAAATATATAAATGATGAAGAAGAAACAGAATTAAATAATTTAATTAGCAATGATAATCGTATTGAAAGTTATTTAAATTTCTATATTCGGTATTTAAATAAATGGATTTTGCTTGATAACAGAAGGAAACCATTTTTTAAACCTTTTTTTGAATTAGTTTTACAAAAAAAAATTGATTCAAACTTAGATGAGAAGTTCCTAAATAATAAGATATTTAATAATTTTTATTTCTCAGATATAATTAAATATAGATCGAAATATTTTAAGGATAGAAGCATAAATGTAGATAAAAAGCTATTAACTAAAGGTGTAGTATCCTTTCGTGAAGAAATTAATATTTTAAGTAATGTTCAATTAATATTTATATTTGGTAATGTTGCTTTCAAAAATTTAATAAAGGATAACACAATTAATATTGATAAAGATAAAAACAATATTATAGATACAAATAGAAGTAATATGATTTCAGAATTACATGGTTCATTACATATTTGGAAATTCAGTGAAACAAGAGAAATTTATGTAATTCCATTAATACATATGAGTCCACGTTCATTTAATGTGACAATAAGAGACACATATTTTTATTATTTAGAAAAAGGATTAGTTAAATATAGAGAAAAAATTAACACGTAAAATTAAATTTATTTATTTTTATTTTCAAGAAGTTTTATGTTATCCGTAAACCGATCAGATCATCCTGATTTTTCATAAGATGGATTTGAATGTAGGGAACGGTTTTAAACCGTTCCAAAACAACCCACCAACCAACAAAAGGAACGGTTTCAAACCGTTCCCTACGTATGGTTTATCTGAAATTGTACGTGGATTTAAAACATTTTCATCAAAATGTGTTAATTAAAAATCAAAACATAAATTTACATGGCAACGTTCATTCTACGATCACATCATCCGCAATGATGAAGAATTGATCAGGATATCGGATTACATCGAAAAAAATCCGCTGTTATGGAAACAGATGAATATTTTATTGAATTAGAAAATATTAAATTTAGGCTGATTTAACAAATATATCGATGTAAAATCTTAGTCGCTTTCACTCAAGGCTAACTTATTAAAAATTAAACCTATAGCGAAAAAAATAAAATAATTGACATCTAAACTTGAAATTTGATTTTGGCAACCCTGAATGAAATATATTAAGGTAGCGAAATACGTCAGCTACTGTAAAACAAAGCCTGCAAGACAGTTTTGTAGATCTTTATTGCAGAGGAGAAAAAGATGGCTAAAGAAAAATTTATAAGAACAAAGCCTCATGTTAATGTTGGCACCATTGGTCATGTTGACCATGGCAAGACCACCTTAACGG
>CAYWPW010000103.1:0-6774 GCA_964460095.1 uncultured Candidatus Cloacimonadota bacterium | reverse complement strand
TGCCGGATGGATTCCCTTTTTAGGATTTTTTCTTCTTTTGAAAGATCTGATAAAAAATAATAGATTCACCATAAGTCCAGGATTTGGAATATAAAATGAGTTCTGCAAAAATTCAATTTCTAACTCACCCTCGTTCCCTCTCTTTATCACAAGAGAGGGATGACTTCGATTTCCCCTTCTCTTTGCAAGAGAAGGGGTTAGGGGATGAGTTGAATAATTGGAGTTTCTACTTTTCCATCAAAGGATTTCCGCTTATAATGAGATTCTTCGTAAGAAAATTCTTCGAAGATTTCCTCAGAAAGACAGTTTTTTTCATTTTGCAGAATCCATGAAATATAAAATTAACGGAGGAAAAAATGAGTAAAAAAGCAAAACACAAAAAATTGATCCCGCTGTTCATAATCGGTGGTATCGGTCTTGTGTTTCTTTTAGGTTGGATCGTGCAGCTTTTATGGAATGCAACGATCAGCGAGATATTCAGTGTGCAAGCAATTACTTTTTGGCAGGCATTAATGCTTATCATCTTGTGTAAGATATTGTTCGAATCGCATTACAATGTAAAGAAACACCACAAATCACAATTTGATAAACACCATGTATTCAAAAAGGAGAATCACTCGGAAGCGGAAGAAAAAGAGGAAGAATAAAACGGGCGAAAGCCCGTTTTTTCGTTGTAGGGTTCGATCTCCGAGCGAACCGGTTTAAATTTTCATGACGAATAATCAGCGTGTTGAGGACAACCCGCCCTACGATTTTTTGCACTCAGATGCTAAGCGAAGATATTCCTCAAGATTTTTTGTGTATTCATTCAGGGCTTCTCTTCCTTTTTCTGTAAGAGAAATTGTTGTTTTAGGTTTTCTGTGTTCAAAGTGTTTTTGCACTTTGATGTATTTTGCTTCTTCCAGTTTCCTTAAATGTGTACTCAAATTTCCATCCGAAACTCCAATCTCTTTTTTCAGAAATGTAAAATCTGCAGTCTCAGATTGGAGAAGCAATATTATGATAGCCAGTCGAACCCGGGAATGAATGACCGAGTCCAGAGCTGCAAATTTACTTTCCATTATTTTTCCTTGCCAGGTTGTATAAATAGATGCCGGGAATAATATTGTTAACAATCAGAAGAATGACAAATACTCCCATAATTGCAAAATAATTTTTTAAAATAAGAAGGATTATACATCCAATCCACCAGAGTATTGCGTTCATTATAGGCATTTTCTGCTTTAAAAAAATTCCCGTTGAAAAATTTGCAGCTCCCATTAACAAACTTACCATTACAAAAACAATGTTCCATTCATAAGCTTTTAAGATGGGGAAGATAAATGCAGCTAATAACAACGCTATCATCAAACCTGCCCACATAGCATTTATACCAAGATCCGGATATTGGATATTGCCTTGTTTCTCATAGATTTTTTTTGAATAGATAATGCTGGCAATTACTCCCACAATACTAAAAAACGCCCAGGAGTATCCAATCAGATGGTACAATTGAGTTTTGATAAAAACGTACATTGCTACGATCGCAAGAGAAATAAGAATTCCCCACAAAAGATGATAAAAACCGGTGTAACATTGCCTTTCCTTTGTTTTCTCGATCATGTCTTTGATTACTTCTAAAGCTTGTTCATTGGTTAATTGCTCCATACTTCCTCCTTTTTTTAATTAAATTGAAGTACTTTGTATTACAAAGCTATTTTTTATACAAAGGTTTTCCTGTCAAATTATTTTTTTGGAAAGGTGGGAAGGCAATGCTGTTTTTACCGATCTTACTCCTTACGAACTTTCCAGTTCGTAAGACAATAACTTCAGCAGCTTCTGCTGCTAAGAATGCGAAGTAGAAACTTCGTCCGTTATTACATTCCCAACTGGAGAGGTGGGAATGAGTAGAATCATTCTGTTCGCTATCGCACGCTCTATGTTCAAAAGTGAACATAATAATTTCTTTCGGGTTTTCGTTACTTTCTAATTTACTTACAGTTACCAGCTTGGAATGTAAGTTGCTTTTTAAAACAGGTATATAAATTTTAGGGGGAGTTGAAAAATGAATTTATTGAAAGCAAGGTCTCAATTATTCAAAGCAGCAGTTATTATTTTCTTAGCTGTTTTATCGACCAGCAACTTACTTTGGGCAGAGGGTGAAGATAATAAGATAGTTATCGGTGAGCAACTGACGCTAGAATCTGAAATCCTGAATGAAGCAAGGCAGATACAGGTTTACTTGCCTGCCGGGTATGAGGGTGCAAGTGCTAAATATCCCGTACTTTATCTTTTGGATGGAGGATATCATTTTCATCATGTTACAGGGATTGTACAATTTCTATCTTCGCAGGGATTAATACCGCAGACGATAGTAGTTGCCATCAAGAATGTTGATCGAAACAGGGATTTTTTACCTACTCATATTGAAAAAGCTCCAACTTCTGGTGGCGCTGAAAAATTTCTTACATTTATCACAAATGAATTGATCCCATATATTGAAGACAATTACAGAACGCAGCCTTATCGTATTCTGGTAGGACATTCATTTGGTGGAACGTTTACTACTTATACTTTCTTAGAAAAACCGGGTACTTTTAATTCATATTTTGCTATTAGTCCGTATTTGCATTGGGATGAACAATGGCTGATAACGCAAGCTGAAACCGCTTTGAAACCAAGTTATATTAAGAATAAATATTTTTACATGACGCTGGGGGATGAGCCGCCATATATTCCTGCCATAGATAAGTTTACTTCCCTAATCGAAACTAAAGCACCAGAAAATTTGGAATTTACCTATACACATATGATAGAAGAAACACATGGCTCAATTCCTCATTTAAGTATTTATCATGGTCTGGAGAAGTTATATGATGGCTGGGCTTTAAAAAAAGAAAAATATGAAGAAGGACTGGCAGCTATCAATAACCATTATAAAGATATTTCTGAAAAATATAACTATGATATCCAAACACCGGAATATGTTATCAACTTGTTAGGATATAATTATCTGAATAAAAAAGAATTTGAGAAAGCGATCGAAGTTTTCCAGGAAAATATAAAGAGATTTCCCGCATCGGCTAATGTTTACGACAGCCTGGGTGAAGCTTATGAGAATAATGAACAATTTGAACTGGCAAAAGAGAACTATGCAAAAGCCTGCGAATTAGTTGAGGAAGATGATCCTAATTTGAAAGTTTTTAAAGAAAATCTGAAAAGAATGCAAAAACTATAGCAGATTGATCTTGAAGGGAAATACCACTGAAACGGGCGAAAGCCCGTTTTTTTTTTGTGGATTTTCTCCCTGATGAATCACATTTTTACCTTGACATCAAAATCTCTTTCACGCAAATTACACACCGTGTATAGAAAGGAAACGCTAAGTAACTTTGGGGAGATGTTTTAGTGTCGAGAAAAGAGAGAGAACAACAGCAGCGCAGGCAGGATATAGTGGATGCTGCTGAAAGACTTTTCCTGCAAAAAGGTTTTGCCCATGTTACAATGGAGCAGATAGCAAAGGAATCCGAATTCACCCGCAAGACGCTTTATTCCTATTTCAAGAACAGGGAAGACCTGTTCACTGTAGTTTTCCTGAAGATATCCAAGATCCGCTGGGCAATTCTAAAAGAAGCAATTGAAAAGAAAGAGAGCGGTTACAACAAATTGTGGGCTTTTGGTGATGCCTATTATCATTTTGCAGTGCAGTATCCGGAGTATTTCAGGATGGGGGTGTACCTGGATCATAACGGTATGGATTTTGAAAAAATCAGTACAGAGGTTTCTGAAGAATTTTGTATTTATAGAAATATGGCATTGGATGATCTCAGATCTGCGTACAAAGTTGGTCAACAAGATGGTTCTTTACGTGAAGATATTAATATTAATATCAATATTACACATCTTTGTTTGAGTCTGCGTACAATGTTAAACGAAATTGTATTAGGTTACGAGAAAAAGGAATTTTATTATGAATACCTTGAATTGTTCTTATCGTCTCTAAAATCAAAAAAATAAAAAAGTCCTGTTTCTGGCGGGGAATAGGATGTTTATAAAAAGGATTGAAAAAATTAAATGATCCGACATTCACGACTACTTGTTCATAATTGTCCAGGAACTGCATGATTTTCCAATCCGAAAAATAAAAAAAAGGAGAGAAACATGAAGACAAAAGTATTTGTTTCAGTTTTATTTTTATTACCGCTTTTTATCCTGGCACAGAATCTGCTGGATATGCCGGAAGGAATTTCCTATGATTATGAAGGAAACCGCTTTTTCGTTTCCTGCTGGGATGGACATAATGTGATAGCGATCACGGATGAAGGAGTGCAAAGTGTTTTTGCTAATTATCTTTCTCATTGTGCAAATAACTTAATTTATAATGATGTATTGTATGTAACTTATGGAAATCATGTAAAGGGATTCGCGCTCGTTGACGGAAGCGAAGTTTTTTCCATATATCTTAGTGGTGCACAAGATGCTGATGGTTTAGCTGTGGCTAATGATGGTTTTTTGTATGTATTAACTCATAATGCCAAAATTTTCAAAATCAATATTGCTGAAGTTAGTTCTGAATTGTTTGTGAATGGTGGTATTGGCTCCTTTCCTCAAGATATGATTTATGATGAACCTCACGATCGGTTGCTGGTTTGTTCATATCAATCGAACTGTTCTATTTACGGAGTAAATCTGCCGGACGGAGATGTTTCGATCGTGGCAAATACAACCTTGAATAACCTCGATGGTTTGACCGTGGATGGAGATGGAAATTATTATATTGCCAGTTGGGGAACGAATTCTGTGTATCGTTTTGATAGCGAATTTATTGATCCTCCCGAATTGGTTTCCAGCGGACATAATGGACCTTCCGGTATCGAGATAAACATCGAAGACAACCTTCTTTATGTTTCGAATTTCTATACTGATATTATCGATATGGTTTCGTTGCCGTCTTCTTCCACAGACCAGGGAAGCTTGATGAAGCCCTCAATAAAACTTCATAAGAACTTCCCAAATCCTTTTAATCCGGAAACAACAATTTATTTCTCAACCACAGAGCTCATTGAGAATACGGAGATTTCAATTTATAATCTTAGAGGACAGAAGGTGAAACAGTTTTCAGAACTCAGAAATCAGACATCAGTTATTTGGGATGGAAAGGATAAAAATGCAAAGCAGGTTTCATCGGGAATATATTTTTTTAGATTAAAATCAGGAGAACAATCACATACAAGGAAAATGATCCTGATGAAATAAGCTCAAGTGTCCAGCCATGGAAACACATTTGACTGAAACTTAAAAAAAAATAGAAACGATAAATTAACGATTCGATCATTTAATAAAGATAGAATCGACTTTTACTCAGGGAGGGTAAATAAATGAAAAAATTATTTTTTTTCTCAGGTATACTCATACTCGCAGCAAGCAGTTTTGCCCAGATAGATTTTATACAACATGACATCACAACTAATTTTCCATTAGCTTTATATGCTTATCCTGAAGATATTGATGGTGATGGTGATATGGATTTTGTTGGCACCTCAGCACAAAATAACGAAGTTAGCTGGTGGGAGAATGATGGATCTCAGGATTTTACTCAGCATTTCGTCTCAAATAATCTGGGCTGGGGGCGAACGGTTATTGCAGTAGATATTGATGATGATGAAGATATAGATTTTCTGGGTGCTGGTTGGAATCCTGGAATTATTATCTGGTGGGAAAATGATGGAGACCAAAGTTTTTCCGAATTTGTAATCGATAACACTTTTTCGGGTGCTCATACTGTTGCTATTGGAGATATGGACAATGATGGTGATATTGATGTGCTGTGCTCTGCGTATAGAACATCCTCTGGTGAAATTGCTTGGTGGGAAAACGATGGCAATGAAAATTTTATCACAAAACACACCATAAATGATATGAGTGATAGAAATGCGTGTGTTTATGCAATAGACGTGAATAATGACGGGCACATGGACGTAGTGGGATGTGGATATGGTCAGGGAGATGTTTCGTGGTGGGAAAATAACGGAGAACAAGAATTTACAGAACATGTAATTGGAACAGACTTTGCCGGCGCACACTGGATACATGCAGAAGATATTGATGGTGACGGGGATAATGATATTGTCGGAGCAGCTTATATTGCCGGAAAAGTCACTTGGTGGGAAAATTTAGGTGATGAAACGTTTAACGAACACTTGATTGATAACACCTGGAACGGAACTGCATGGGTATTCATAAATGACCTGGATAATGACAACGATAAGGATATAATTGCCGTTGCGGAAATTTCAGACGCCATTTTGTTGTGGGAAAACGATGGAAATGAAAATTTTACTGTAGATCCTGTAGTAACCTCTTATTCAGGAGCTTTTTCAGCTTATCCGGCAGACATGGATAATGATTACGATATGGATATCCTTGCATCAGCTTCTTCAAGCAACAGAATATCATGGTTTGAAAGTAATCAATATCGAGTAATTTTTGAAGCAAATCCTTTTTCCGGTCATGCACCGCTGGAAGTACAATTTACCGATTTATCTAATTTTATTGAACCAGTCATTTCCTGGTCGTGGGATTTTGATAATGATGGCGTAATAGATTCTAATACTGAAAATCCTGTTTGGATTTATGAAGAACCCGACACATACTCGGTTAGTCTCGAAGTATCTACAGATACTTTTACTCGAACCTTACTCAAAGAAGATTACATCACTGTTTTTGCAGGTGAGAGCGGGCTTTTCTTTGACGGGAGTGATAGTTACGTGTTATGTCCCTCTTCTCCTTCTTTGA
>CAYWPW010000102.1:0-6794 GCA_964460095.1 uncultured Candidatus Cloacimonadota bacterium | reverse complement strand
ATGAGATGCTCGGCACAAACAATAAAATCAGTGAATGTATTTTTCTTATTAAGCATTTTTCCCTGCTCATGCCAGGTTTCTCCCATTTCTTTACCACCGCGAACATGAGCAATCGCATAAACAAATCCTCTATCCAAAAGGCTTAATCGAGCTGAAGAAAAATAGGGATCAGAGCTGTCGCCATAAGCACCATAACCTGTCAGAAGTAATGGATTTTCACCATTTTTTTTGAATTTGTCTTTCTTATAAACCAGGGAAATCGGGATTTTTTCTTCATCCTCCGCAATAGCAAAAATCCTTTCAGAGCCGTAATTTGCGGAATCAAATCCTCCCAGAATTTCCTGCTCTTTTTTCAGCTCTCTCTCTTTTGTAATCATGTTATAATCAAAAACTGAATAGGGTGTAACCAACGATTCATAAGTATATCTTACAACAGGTGAATCAAATGCTGTGTTCCAAGTATAAAATGAATAGATCGGTTCAGGGAAATCAACATAAAAAGATTTCCCGGTATTTATCTCAAAGATCCTTAGTTTTTTCAAACCATTCGAAAGCTCACTAATTGCCAGATATTCTTTAAAAATATCAGCATCGATGCGTACGGAATCACGATGGGCGATAACTTCTTTCCAGTTCTCTTTTGATGGATTGGAAACAGGAGTTTTCATAAGTTTATTATTTTTCGCATTATCATTTGTTATGATATAAAATTCATCTTCATGAGGGAGAACATAATAATCGTGTCCCTGCTGTCGAGGTGCAATTATCTTAAATTCTTCCAGAGGTTTATCTGCACTCAGAAACCAGCATTCTGTGGTAGTTTTACTGGCAGTTGCCAGGATAATGTATTTTTTGTTTTTGGATTTTCTTACCCAACTCCAGAATTTTTCATCTTTTTCTGTGAAGATCAGCTCATCGTTTTTTGTATCTGTGCCTAAAATATGACGATAAATTTGATAACTTCTTCCAGCATCGTCTTCTGCGGAATAAAAAATGGTTTTATTATCATTTGCCCAGGTTAAATCCCAAACAGAAGAAATCGTATCTTTAAAGTATTCTCCGGTTTCAATGTTTTTAATATGAAGCGAGTATTTCTCCGCTCCTGTTGTGTCTGTCAAATAGGCGACAAAACGATGATTTGAACTTAATCTTATTTGTGAAAGTGAGAAATAATCATGACCTCTTGCCAGCTCATTCACATCCAGATAGACTTCTTCTTCAGCATCAAAACTGTCTTTTTTGCGACAATAGATGTAATATTGACCATCTTTTTCTCTTCTGGAATAATAAAAAAAATCGTCGATTTTCACTGGAACACTTAAATCAGTATCGGTAAGTCTGTTTACCATTTCTTTGAATAACTTTTTCTGATTTTTTTTTGTATGTCTCATCATTTTCTTAGCATACTTGTTTTCAGCATTAATATATTCCAGAACTTCGGGGTTGGAGCGTGTCTTATCCTTTAGCCAGGAATAATTATCGACAAGCTGAACACCATGAATAAAAGTCGTATCAGGTAATATTTTTGCCTTTGGGGGAATCGGCTTAGAAGTACAGGATATGATGATGATAGATAAAAATATAAAAAGGAATTTTTTTTTCATATTACCTTTCAATTAAGTATTTGTTTAGTCTAATATCAGACTAATTTTTTTTTGATTTATATTTTCCACTTATTTTCTAACTCACCCTCGGTCCCTCTCTTTATCATAAGAGAGGGATGACTTTTTGCTATTTATTTCTTCTTGCTTTTCTTATGTTCCTTCTCTTTGGAATATCTTTCATATTTTCATCAAAAAGAGAAGGACAGCAGGATGAGTTTAAAAGAAAAATCATAAACTTGCCACATAGCTCCCGCTATGTGACATTCTTGTATTCAGTAATTGGAGATACACATTTTGCGTTCCACAGCGGGAACTATGGAACGAGAAGATATTTTTTTCTCATCTCTGATAAAATTCCAGGCATTGTTTTGCAATTCCTTCCCACGTCCATTTCTGCTTGATTTTTTTGTTGAAAAATAGAATATTTCCTCGACATTTCTGCCAGTTATCAATAGTCCAGACAATTGCTTTTCCAATGTTATTTGCCAGGTTTTTATGATGGTCCTCTGTAATTTTTGCCAGAACACCACATTTTGTAACTATTCCCCAGTCAAATTCCGTATCATTTACTTCCAATATCATATAACGTGGTCCGGTAGAATCCGCTGATACAACCATATTCCCTCTTGCGGAAGCTTCTATAATGGACATTCCAAAAGGTTCTTTGAGCGTTGGCAAAATATAGATATGCTTGTCGTCTAAAATCTCTTTTTGCTCATCTAATGTACTGATTGCTTCTTTCAATTGGAATTTTATTTCCAGGTTAGCAGGTACATCTTTTGCTTTGGTATACAGCTTTTCAAGATATTCATCTGTTGCTGGAATTCCCACAATATACAAACACAGTTTTTGCGTGCAAAGTTTTGCTGCTGCTTTTGCTCCATCGATTGAATATTCTACACCTTTACTGGGATCGATCCGGCAAAAAGTAACCAAGTTGATCGTTTCCGGAATTTGAGCTAATTTTCTTATGATATCCTCATCTTTCATTAAGAAGTTTTCATTACAGCCACTTGAACTGAGTTCAATTTTTTGTTCAATCTCTTTTGAATATACATTTTGTTTCTTAAGAATTTCAATAAATTCGGTTTTTACAGAAGGACTATTCACCACGATTAAATCTGCAAACCTGCTCATTGCTTCCCAATTTTGCAGTTTAAAGAGAATTTCCGAAGTTGCTTCAAATGAACCGAGAGATTCTCCTTGCTGAGAGATAAACGTAGATTCCAAAGAATGAATCTTGGATGTTATCTTCACATCGATTCCTTGCAGTTCCTTTGCTATCAGTCCGGGAATAATATGATGACCTTCCAAACTAATTGCATCAAATTCATTCTGCCTGCTTTTTATCCATTTTATTGAAACTCCGGCAAAGCGTTCGATCCTGTTAAATTCCTCATCTTTCTCACCTACATAAGGTTGAGAAATGCCTTTATCGATAAGAAAACGGACAACTCTCAAATTTCCCCGTTTTTCTATACTTACCGGTATATCCCAATTTTCCAATTGAACTTTACGAACTGTTTTTTCTGTATGGATGGAAATTACAGTAACAAGATGACCCATTTTCAAAAACTGGTCACACATATTCTTTACATGTACACCACCGCCACCTGTAGCAGTTTCTTCAAATTGTAATGATACTAAGGCGATTTTCATAAAAATTTTATCCTTTAAGATTAATTAGAGTTTATCCGTAAACTATGAAAACTTGAGTTAAGTTCGCTTTAGCTGACTTGACTTAAGTTTTCTAATCTATTGAAACATTTCAGCTTAACTCAAGACTCCGTCTTAAGTCAAGTTTCCATTTTGTCTGAAAAAACTGACTTTGAGGATGACCACTAATTATTATGATAAATTTCATCATCAACATTGTATTCTTCATCTGAAATCAGTCTTTTACCCAAACTAACAACTTCATCATCAGAATATCCAATATCCTTGTAAAACCGGATTACATCAACATTTTGATTGCGAACTTGCAAATTGATTTTTGGACATCCGATTGCTTTTAATTTTTTTTCGATTACCTTCATTATTTTCCGGGCATAACCTTGGTTCCGATAATCAGGTTCAACAGCCAGATAGTGAATCCAACCTCTGTGTCCCTCATATCCACCCATCACAGTTGATATTATTTTACCGTCCAATATACCAACCAGGAAGAATTCAGGATTAACTTTCAATTTGCGTTCAATATCAGATTTTGGATTGTTCCAGGGAACAACCAGATCGCATTTATACCAGAGTTTGATAACTTCCCTTTCATCTGATGTTTTATATGGTCTGATTTGCATATTTTATTAATCTGAAAATTAATCTTACTTTTTCGTAGCTACACTTACATCATCGCATAATATTGCAGGAAATCTCCCGCTCCAGCTGGGATGTAAAGTATCTTCGATTGCCACAACATTTTTTAGAGTATCATAAACATTACCAGCGATCATGGCATCTTTCACACGCCCGATAATTTCACCGTTTTCTACATAAAATCCGGGACTCACTCCCACCGAATAATCACCATTGGGAATATTTCCGCTATGAGCACCCATTGCTCCTTCGATTATCATTCCTTTATCCATAAATTTCAGTAGTTCAGAGAAAGAAGCATTTCCCGGTTTTATCTGTAAATGCGTAAGATTCGGATTTGGTTTGAGGGCAATAGCTTCTCCTCCCCATCTGCTGGTTCGATATCCGTGACCTGTAGATTTTTTATCGAGCTTTTGGGCGAAATTCAAATCATAATAAAAACTTTTAAGGACACCATTTTCTATGATTGATAATGGATTACAATTTACACCTTCATCATCAAAAGCACGTGCCCAGGGATATTTATCATCCAACGGAGCATCATGAATAGTTAATTTCTCGTTAAAGATCTTTTCTCCGATTTTTTCTGCGATGGGCGAGATTTTATCATAAATACTTTTTGCGCTTGTTCCGCTCAGAATTCTCCAGGTTAAAGTATGCATACTTCCCGGCATCCAAAGCACTTTCATTTTCCCGCTTTTTGGCTCGATTACTTTTTTGGATCTATTGTAGAATTCAATCATCTCATTAACCAGGTTTTGTGGAGTTTTCTTAAATGTGAAATAAGATTGAGAGCGGGAAATACTGGAAGCTCCACCGGGAAATATCAAGGCGAGATAAAATCCAAAACCACCATTCTTACTGTTAATATCAGTTCCTTTAGAATTCATAACCCTGATTTTTTCAATATTCTTATATGAATACAAAGAGATTTCCGCATCTGTTTTCGCTTGGAATTGTTCAGAGATTCTGCTTAATTCTTCAACCATCCGGGAAATGGTCAAATCTTCAATAGAGGAATCATATGTTTTCAGGTTTGATATTTCTGTAGTTAAAGGAAAATCATATTTTGCTTCCACTTTTCCTTTTAATGAATCCAGGGCATTCTGTAAGATTTCGTTGCGGTTCAGAATATTCCGGGTGTAGGCAAATCCAAGTTTTCCATCTTTGATAATTCTTAAGCTAACACCAGCATGAATGGAACTATCAATATCATAAAGCTTTGCATTTTCAAAATCGACCGAACTGGTTGACGGTTCATATGAATAGACTTCTGCCTGATCGCAAACTTTTTTTGCCATTTCCAAAAGCTTTTCCATTACACACCTCCCATAACTACATTGTTCACCAAAATATGCGGAGCTCCATGACAAGACCGGATATTCGTCTGACCTTTACCGCATCCTCCTGTTTTTGTGAGAACCAGATCATTGCCAACCATGATAATATCTTTCATTGTTTGATATAAATTGCCCGAAATATTGATGTCGCGTATCATTCCCGCCAGCTTTCCATCTTTGACAACATATCCATACTGAGCTCCAAAAGTGAAATTCTCTCCAGCAGTTTGACCACCTTTGGCATCAACAATGTAAAGTCCATCCTGAAGAGATTCCAATAATTCCTCAAAAGTAGGGGTACTGCTTTCGATGTATATCGTGCCCATCCTGATAATCGGAGCAAAGCGATAATCTTCTGCTACACAATGACCGCTGATAGGTTCATCAAATTCAAAAGCGGTTCTGCGCGAATGAAGCCTTCCTGTGAGAATTCCGTTTTTCATGAGTTGAGTAGAACGAACAGCCACACCCTCGTCATCATATTTGTAAAAACCCAGTTGATTGGGCAGAGTTGCATTATCGATGATATTCAGAACATCACTGCCAAGTTTGCTGCCTATCTCCATCTTCTGCCGCATTGCAGGTAAAGTCTCGATGATATCTGCTTCGGAAAAATGTCCGAATGCTTCATGAGCAAAAACTCCGGCTAAGCTGGGATTCAAAATGCAATTGAAAACTCCGGCTTTTACAGGTTTAGCTTTAAGTAAATCCAAGACCAATTTTGTCTTATTTGCAAAATTATCTTCCTGGTTACGAACATTATAAAAACCATCGCTTCCACCAGAACTGACCCTGATATTCTGAAGCAGATTCCCTTCTTTACTGGTGATCAAACCTCCCACTCTGGTTGTGATCAAATCTTCCCGGATTTCGCTTCCTTCAGATGTAACAAAATATTTTTCGCGGATTGTATCCACATAACCGATATTCGTATTTACAATTTTTTCTTTTTTAAGAGGGATGTCGTTATATTTTCGAACCAGTTCCAGCTTTTCGGAAATCGATATTTTCCTGGGATCTTCATTCATCTGCGGGAAAAAAGTTTCTTTCACAACAGGTACTTTGGCTAATTGGATTGGTTTTTTAATATTTTTCCCGATCAAAACTGCGTTTTCCAAAGCTGATTTTATGGCAGTATCTGCATCGGTTTCTTTTGTGAAAGCAATTGATGACAATCCTCCATTTTTTAGAATTCTGACCACAAATCCGTCTGTAGAATTGGAACCGATTCGTGTGAGTTCCTTACCATTAAAAGTGATAACACAATCTTTCTTCTGTTCGTAGCGGATATCAGAATAATCTGCATCTACTTTTTGCAGGATCTTCTTTAGTTTTTCAAACATACTTGCTCCTTTTGGTGATATATTTCTTTCGATGTAAAAGCTTATACTGAGGAAAAATGTCAAAGATTTTATTTATTTTATTTGAGATAGTATTTAGAACCCGACTCGGATTTATAAAACTCAAATCGGGTTCTAAGAGTAATTGACTGCTAATATTATTTTCTTTGACAGAAATATTTCAAAAACACAGTTTT
>CAYWPW010000101.1:0-6820 GCA_964460095.1 uncultured Candidatus Cloacimonadota bacterium | reverse complement strand
ACAAAATCCGGTTGATATTCCCAATTATTTCTATCATTAAGAAATTCTTTTTTTCCGAAACCTGTGAAAACCAGAATGGTTATTAAACCTGCTTTTTTCCCAAAAGCGATATCAGTATATTTATCACCGATCATATAAGAATTTTTTATATCAAATTTATATTTTTCATGAGCTTTCTTAAACATTCCAATATGCGGTTTTCTATCTTCATGAGAAATATCGTACGGCTCGATTTTTCCTTTTATATGATATGGGGAAAAGAAAATCTCATCTATTATTGCTTTTTTTTCTTTTAATAAGAAATTCATTTTTTCATGAATCTCATTCAGATCTTTTAATGAATAATAACCTCTGGCAATCCCGGATTGATTTGTTACAATAAAAACGAGGAAGTCCATATTATTCATAATCGAAATTGCTTCTGCTGCAAAAGGATACAACTCAAAATCGTGCGGACTATTGACGTAACCATTGATATCAATATTAATCGTGCCGTCTCTATCTAAAAAAATTGCTTTTTTCAATCTTATTCCCTGTTTTCTTTCATTTATGGACAAACAGAGACTATCGCCTGATAATCTCTGCGTTATTATAATCTAATGATTACTTTTTTAAAAAATGAAATTTAAAGAAAGCTTGTAATCTATCGATTTTGTAAAGCAATTATAGCACTTTCGATATCATCATAAAAATCGATAATTTTATATGCTTGAGTGATCTCAAAAACCATTCTCGGTTTAGGTTGCGGATTGACCACACAAAGCATACCATCCATTTCGGAGAGGTATTTTACGAAATTAATGATCGTACCCAAGCCGGTGCTATCAAGAAACTTCAGTTCAGAAAGATCCAGAACGAACAGAACTGTTTCTTTTAGATAAGAATGAAATTTCTTGGTTAATTCACGGACGTTGTAGGCATCCAAATCACCAATTATTTTGATAACTCCAATTCCTTCTTCAATCCTGTACTCAATAGTCATATTAATCTCCCTAATATTTTTTTTATTTCATAATTTTAAAAAATCAACTCTTTGCCAGGTGATTTCAGCACAAAAACTGTTTCGTTAATTTCATCATAACGTTTTCTTCTTACTTCTGTGCAAAGCAGATAAATTATCGGTATTCCTCGACCGGTAGTATCAAACGGATCTTTATCTGCAAACAATTTATCATCTTTCTTTTTTTCCGGTAAATCCCACACAATTCCCTTATCCCAGATAGTTAAAACAACATTATCTTGGGTAGCATCAATTCCTAATACGATCAAAGTATCGGATTTGCTGGCAAGACCATGAATAATAATGTTGTTTACGAACTCATCGACAATCAATTCTATTTTTCCACCTAAATCTGCATTGTCAAGTAAATCTATAATATATAAATCTGCTTTCTTTCTGATCTCACTTGTTTTCTTTAATAAAGAGCGAACAAAGAAAAATTCTTTTTCTCTAATTTGCGGACGCAATCTAAACGAAAGCAGGGTAAAATCATCTGTGGTAATGTTATAGTTTAAATCTACCAATTTGGTCTTGAATTTTTGTGGTAGAATCACACCGTCAATTTCGCTATTATATTTTTCCAAGAAATCGATAAAACCATCAATTTCCAAAAGTTCTCCAACTCTATTTTTGCATTCAAATATTCCATCTGTATATAAGAATGTTATGATATCCTCATTAATTTCTACTTCACTTTCGTCATCTTTTGAATAATTCGCTTCAGGCATCCAACCGATGGGCATATGACCGATATGAGGTAATTTCTTTGCTTTATTTGTCTTTGTATCAAATTGAATAATGGGAGGATGACCCGCATTGAAATATCTTATTTTATTCTCTTCCAAATCTACAACACAGAATAAAAATGTCATGTAACTTTTAAAAAATACCTCTTTGCTTAAGATCTTATTTATTCTATTTATCACAAAATATGGTCGAACATCGTGTTTCTCGTTTTCCACGATCATGTTGACAGTAGATTTCACAGCAGTCATCAATAATGCAGCTTGAACACCATGACCTGAAACATCTCCCAGATATACCACAAATTTCGTATCCGAAATTGGAATTATATCGAATAAATCTCCTCCAACCATTTCGGAAGGAGAATAAATGGATGAGAATATTATTTTATCGTGAAAAGTCAGCCATTGTGGTAAAAGATAAGACTGCAAATTTGCAGCAACTTGAAGTTCCTGCATTAAAGAATCGTATAGATTGCTGATTTTTTCTTCGGATTGTTTAGCTTGAGTGATATCAGAAAAGATTCCATCCAAGCGAATTCTATTATCTGATAATTTACTGACAATAACTCTATCTCTAATCCATCTTTCAGAGTTATCAGGTAAAACAATGCGGTAATCGAGATCAAAACTTTCTTGCTCTCCATTCATATTTTTTTTCGATTCAGTTTCCCACTTTTCCACATCGTCCGGATGCACGATTTTTTTCCAGTTATTCGGACCTCCAATAAAAAAATCAAGATCTCTCTTAGTTATTTTCTCAAATCCTGGGGAAATGTAATTGTAATTAAACTTACCTGACGGATCCATTTCCGAACTCCAGATTGCGTCGGAAACAGTAGATAAAACTTTATGTAATTCGCTGCTAACATTGCGAACTTCTTCTTCTGCTTTTTTTCTTTTTGTTTCTTGTTCTAATAGCTGTTTATGTATCACTTTGGTTTCTGCCACATGCTTCAACAAATGTTTTAATTTCCTTTTATTCACAGGTTTGAGAAGAAAATTATCCACTCCCATATCGATTGCTTCAACAAAATATTCAGACTCGCTGTAAGCAGAAGTTACGATGATAAATACATCCTGATTGATAGCTCTTATTTCCTTTGTCATTTCCAGCCCATTCATAATCGGCATTCTGATATCAGTTAGAATCACATCAGGTTTCTTTTCTTTGAATAATTCCAATCCCTCTTTACCATCAACAGCAATATGTAATTCAGCAACTTGACGAGATAGCATATCGCCAAGGTAATCTCTAATAGTTTGTTCATCTTCAACGTATAAAAGTGAGATATTGATAACACTCATAATTTTCCTTTGCTCAAACAGATTAATTTTTCATTTTTTCCTGCAGAATACATTCTCAGAATCTAATCACTTTTGACAAATATGACTAAAGCATTTCATTTGTCAAAATAAAAAAAAGAATTCCTTAGAAAAAAATTCAATTTACTCAAGATAATTTTTCTATGAAAATTATTTCTTATGATCAGATGTTCTGAATTTTAATGAATCCGGAAGTTTGATATTAAAGAATTTAAATTGATAATTCCAATAATCACCCTGCTTTGTAAATCTGAAATATATTTTCCAACAATGCAAGTCCCGGTTTATAGTAATATTATGAGAAACCAATTCTTTCTCTTTCAAGTTTATGTAATTATCATAAGTAATGGACCAGTTTTTGGTGAGCTTGGCAGACAATGAAGTTCTCAAATTGCTCGTATAGTCGTGATTCTCATAATTTGCTTTTGTTGTCCTGTAAGTATGAGAAAATGTTAATGCCCAATTCTTCTTATCTCTCGCAAGTTTTTCCAGTTCTTCGAGTGTAGTAATAGCTTCCTCTTCCTCTGCAAATAATGAATCATCCTGAAAAAATCCCTGTGTTATAAAATCATTTTCCGGTACAGGAAAGTAATCGAGATATTCTGCATTACCGGAAATTCCTAACCTCGATGTTATTGATAACGACCAGTTTTCAATGGGAAAATTCCATTTTGCAGGAGTTTCCTTTTTGATATTGAAATCATATAAATCCTGAGTAATCTTACCGGATGGTTTAAAAGAAAAATTCAAAATCTTATACTCAAAGCTTTTAGGGTTTAAGTACAAAGAATGGTTTAAAATGCTGAATCTTTGTCCTGTTTTTTCCATATCATAACTGCAACTGGAAGATATCTTAAAAAAATCATTAATTTTTCGTTCATCTTTATTCTCTGATTTTGCCAGTTTCAGTTGCCATTTATTTTCTACAGAGAAGGTAAATTTTCTCTGTTTTTTTGAGGTGCTTAATCCAATCCCGCTGAAATAGTAAAACTTGTCATTATCCGAAAAATCGGGATTATAGCGAAAACTTATCTTTGGTGTAATTATGTGTCTGACAGCAGCAAGATAAAATCCCGGCATTTGTTTAATTCCGTATAAAGAATAAAATAGGGATAAATTCGTATTGTAATCCATTCCACGTACGAGCTTATTACCATATTCATCTCTATCGAACCAAACCTCATTCAAAGAAAAAGATGGTGAAAAATTGAGCCAGCTTTTGAATTTATGAGAATATCTTAAACCTCCGGAATGTTTTATTGCTGCATTATGCTGGTTAATGTAAGCTCCGGTACTGTCTTTTTTGTTTTTATAGATAACATCAGCAAAACTGGCATGCGGATCATTAATATCACCCACATGAACAGCTTTGAAATTGTATGAATACGAGAAATCCTTCCACCATTTTTCTTCATCTGTTTCTTCTTTAGATAAAAAGAGTTCATAAACCGGTTTTGATGGAAGTGAATAGGAAATGTAGGGTAAAGTGATGTCTTTCTTTTCGTTTTTAAGGTCATCAACATATTTTGCAGTCATGTTTATCGTTCTACTTAAAAATGGTTTTTTAAATGCCAAAGATGAGGTCACTTTTTCGCTTAATCTTTCATCGATATTTTCGCTGCCTTCCCACACTTTTTTGCTGCTGATAAATTCCAGGTTGGCATCAAATGTGGTTTTATTGCCAAAATCATGATGATGCGTCTCTTTGAGAAGCCAGTAATAATGCGATTGATCCGGACCGAAAATTCTTCTTTGTAATCTGGCAGTGAAATTTCCATTAAAAACATATCGTTTTATATATCGATTTATAAAACTGATTTCCCAGCCTGTTTTTTCATAGTAATCAAAAGCTAAAGTTGCATCAAAATAGTTCTTATAAATAAAATAATAGGCAATATTCTCAATGTATTTTCCGTAAGTATTATTATATCCGGGTGAAGGAACCAGAATTCCCGGTTTACGTCCTTTTTTGATAGAAAACGTGCCAAATGGGAAAGCAAAAATGGGGAAATGATTCACATAAAAAACTATTGGTTTCCCCACAATTTTATCATCCTGGTAAAGACGAAACTTTTTTGAACTGAAATAAAAATGCGGATGCAGCGCCCCGCAAGTAGTGAAAATCCCATCATCAACATCAAAGGCTTTTTTGGCTATTTTGCGGATTTCTTTGCCATAATAAAAACCTTTATCGAATTTGCTGGCTCCTTTTTGGATTATTCCCCACTTTGAATCCAAATCAAAATAGATATCTTTCCCGATTGCTGTTTGTGTGCCATCTTTTAGGAAGGAACGACCCTTTGCAAATGCCTGATTTTTTGTAAGATCAATTGAAATTGTGTCCGCTTCAATATTGGATGAATGGTATTTTATTGCTGCATTTCCGATAAAATCAATTCTTTCGATTTCTTCATAATAGAAAACGCTATCTGCTGAATAAAAAAGAGAATCTATCTTTATGGAATCTGGTTTGACTAAAGCAATTTCTAAGGAATCTGTTATCAAACTATCAATTAAGATACTCTCATTTTCAGTGAGATTTTCATCAGCAATTTCATTTGCCCAACCCAGACAAGTGCAAAGCAGTAAAATTATGATTACGATTTTCAGGTTCTCTGCTTTGATATAAACAATTTTCATATTTTGCATTTTTTTTTAATTCTCTTTTATGTCAAGAAAAGCAGAACCATGAAAAGCTTTAAAAGCATTCTCCTCCTGCTGAACCTTTTCTAAGGTTCTGAATTATTTTTATTTTGACAAAATAAAATAGTATTAGAGAAAATAAATCAGAATTGAAAAAAGGATAAATGATGAGTTCAAAAGAAAAATCAATTTCCGGAAATATAGTCGATGTTCTAAATTCCATAATTTTCCCCGGAACTCTTACAATTTCAAACGGAAAGATAATAAAAATCCAAGCAGAAAACAAAAAACTTAAAAACTACATTATTCCCGGATTTATAGACTCACACATTCACATTGAAAGCTCAATGCTTACTCCTTCCGAATTTGCCAGAATTGCCGTTATTCACGGCACAGTAGCAGTTGTATCCGACCCGCATGAAATAGCCAATGTTTTGGGTTTGGAAGGCATAAAATTCATGGTCGATGATTCCAGACGAGTTCCTCTTAAATTCTATTTTGGAGCTTCTTCCTGCGTTCCGGCTACAGATTTTGAAACTTCCGGGGCAGTTCTGAATTCTGAAAAAGTCGAAGAACTTCTAAAATTGGATGAAATAAAGTATTTGTCGGAAGTTATGAATTTCCCGGGAGTTATTAACAAAGAATCGGATTTGATGCGTAAAATCGAAATCGCCAAAAAATATGGAAAACCTATCGATGGTCACGCTCCGGGTTTGAGAGGCTCTGATCTTAAAAAATATATCAGTGCCGGCATTACGACCGACCACGAAAGCATTACAAAAGAAGAAGCTTTGGAAAAACTCAGTCTTGGTATGAAAATATTAATCCGGCAATGCACTGTAGCTCAAAACTTCGATGAACTCATTCCAATAATAAAAGATCATCCAGATAAATGTATGCTCTGTAGTGATGATAAACATCCTGATATACTGGTGAAAGGTCATATAAACGAACTTGTGAAAAAGGCAAAGAAATTTGGTTTGATGAAAGCCCTTAAAGCTGCTTGTGTAAATCCTGTTCTTCATTATGGCTTGGATGTTGGATTGCTGCAACAAGGTGATTCAGCAGATTTTCTTGTTGTGGATAATCTCAATGATCTTAACATTCT
>CAYWPW010000100.1:4689-6856 GCA_964460095.1 uncultured Candidatus Cloacimonadota bacterium | reverse complement strand
AAGAATATAACTTATTTTATATTAATAAGTTATGAAATATGAAAAAGGCTTTAAAAGTGTTAAAATCAATAGGAGGTAAAATGGGAAAAAATGATGAAAAGGATTCCAAAGAAAAGATCGATACTTTAAAGGTCGACGATTATTTTAAAGACGCACCAACGGACGAAGAACCCGAGAAAGAAGATTGGAATGAAACCGATCAGAAAGCTGCTGACCTGCTTGATCAAGCTTTCAGGGTATGGACTGTAGTAGAGACAGATGAAGAAAATGAAATTGAATATCGTAAACCAACCAAAAAGAAACAAATTGAAGAATCTCAAAAACTTATCGATGAAGCAAAGGCATTGAATTCTGACAACGAGTGGGTGAAGAACCGCATTGTAGAATTACAGGAAGTAGTTGATAGCGGTAAGCAAAAAGTTTTTGATGGTAATTACAAGTTAATGATCGCATCCGTGATTTTATCTTTTTTCATGTTTATTCTGCCTGGTCTAAAATCCTGCAGCAAAGCGGGTGAAATAACTTTACAGCAAGCAATCAACTACAGACAAAATAGAATAACAAGCTATAATACTTCCCTGGAACGTGCCACTGAAAGAATCACCCAACTGGAAAAAGGTGAAGAAGCAAATCCAGCTTTGACAAAAACTCAAATTAAGGACGAGCTTAAGAGTAAAAAGAAAAGTATCAAAAACTACACTAAAGAACTAAAAAAATACAATAAGATGTCAGATAAAAAAATGTTAAGCATTAGAAAAGCAAGTGCTCGAAAACATGGTTGGGGTACTTTCTGGAGAGGAATTTTTTATTTGATCTGCGTAGTTCTGTACTATTTTGTTTGTTTCACTCCCCAGTTTGTATTTGATAAACGAAAAACAGAACAAAAGATATTAGCTGTAGGCGGCAATATCGTCAAATCAATTTGGAATGGAATATCAAATTTTATGATCAATCAACCCGGATCTTTCACAACACGTTACAAATATTCTGATGGTCATACTGAAGATGAAACTGCGATCAATCCTTTTCCTATTATCGGAATTGCACTCAAGATCGGTGGACCTATATTGTGGTACATATTCAATATGCTGTTCTTACCGGTTATCGTGATCGTTAAATATGTTAGGAATCATAAACTGTATATATAAGTAGCTTGTAAATCTTTCAAAGATCTCTTGCGAGGGAAAAAAGAAGAAAATAGAAGGAGAAAGAAGATGAGTGGAAATGCAGGCGCAGACATGTTAAAAATGTTGGTAAGAATCGTAATTTTCATTTTAAAACTATTACCGGGATTGATCAAACTAATCATCAAATGTATCATAGGTATTATCAAGATGTTCCGGAAAAAGAAATCCGCTCCCAATATTGAACCAGCTGAAGAAGAAGATTCTGATCTGGAATAAGCATAAAATTAATTCCGATATTTTATAAAGGCAATAATTAGAATCAAAAACAGATAAGGAGAGAAAGTATTTCCTTGCCTTTTTTTTGATTCATAAAAAATTAACTCGTAGGTAAAAAAACAAGAGGAGAGAATCATGAAAAAAATTTGTTTATTTTTGATAGTAGTCTTTTTTATTTCTTTGAATGCTTTGGAATTCAATTTAAAAGAATTCAGGGAATTACCGAGCGATTTTCAGGCTCAGATGGAACCTGTAAATGATTTGGATATGGAGTATTGCACTGTGCTCAGAGTCGAATCTGACGTTCCGGAAGAGCTTTCTTTGAAGCAAAAAATCTATAAGAAAGAAATCATCCTACCCGGAGAATATTATTTTTACATCACTCATACAGAAAAAGATATTACTTTTGAAGCTCCGGAATATTTATCTTTAACAGTTGATGTTCCTACAGAAGGTCTAAAAAAAGGACTTGTTTATTATGTAAGATTGGAAACTATCAAAGATGTAGAAGTTACGATGAATATTGAACCTGCGGCAGATAGAGTCATACTCGATAGCGAAGTTTTAGATAAAAGTAATTTCAGGTTTTCTCCCGGAAAGTATAGATTGCAGATCGAAAAAGAAGGCTATCAAAAAGTTGATGAAATCATTGAGATCAGTTCTAAAAATACGATATTTAATTATTCTTTGAGCAAAGAGATTATTGAGGAAAAACCGGAAGCTGTTCTAAATCCGGTATCTGAACCTGAAGAAGAACCGGAACC
>CAYWPW010000100.1:0-4589 GCA_964460095.1 uncultured Candidatus Cloacimonadota bacterium | reverse complement strand
TTTATTTTTTAATTGACTTCAATTCAAATCAAATAATTTATCTAACAAAAGTAAAAAAGGATTAACAATGGCAATTAAAAAGAATGTTAATAAAAAAATAAAATACAAGGAAACAAATCTATTTTCAACCCAAGGCAGAATAAATCGCTCCACGTTTTGGATGCGATGTTTTATTGTGAGTTTAATAGGATATACTATAATTTCCATATTAAGTTCATCAACTTATGATGTACTTGTAACAGCTTCGTTTAGTTTATTTATAAGTTTGTTTTCATTACTCTTTCTAATAATTCAGGGAATAAAACGTATACATGATGTGGAAAAAAGTGGTTGGAATTTGATAATTCCAATTTATAATTTAGTGCTATTTTTCACTAAAGGAACATCTGGACCAAATAGATTTGGGCAAGATCCGGATGAAAAGAAAGATTTCTTTATAAGTAAACATGCTCATCTTCTTTTTATCGGTTCATTATTTTGGCTTCTAACTGTATTTTTCTTTCCTATGGCATTCCAGAATTATGTTCCGCAAGCCAGCGATACTATGCAGTGGAGAGGTTCAGCTCAAAGCCTGATAGAATATAACGAAACGCATGAAAACCAGGCTTTATGGAGCACAAATGTTTTCTCCGGAATGCCCGGATACCTCATTTCTTTAAGCACGAAATATCCTTTTATAAATAACCTTAGAATTATAACAGATAAATTGATAAACTGGCGTGTATTCCTCTTATTCACTGCTGGTTTGGGAATTTATATTTTAATGCTCAGTCTGGGATTTACTCCTATGATTGCCTTTATTTCTGCTCTTGGATTTTCTCTTTCCTGCCACTTTATCGGTCTTATTGAGATTGGTCATAATACTAAATTCAGGGCAATAGTTTATATTCCCTGGATTTTCTTTGCTCTGCATTATCTAAAGGAAAAAGTAAATATTCTTGGCATTGGTTTGTTGTCTCTTTTCATTATCGGACAGCTTAGAGAAAATCATCCACAGATTTCATATTACACTTTTATGATGATAGGAATTTATTGGATTTTCCAGTTCGTGTGGGCGATTAAAGAAAAGAAATTTAATAGTTATCTTCTTTTTTCTGTTTTCCTGTTATTTGTTATGATTGTTGCTTTTATGGCTGTAGCTCAGCCCTATTTATCAACCTATGAATACGGTGAATATACAATTCGAGGTGGTGCGGAAGGTCTGGAAACAGATTACGCCACGAGTTGGTCTTTTCATCCTCTGGAGATGATCAGCTTTGTTATTCCGAATTTTTTTGGCGGGATTTCTCCATATTATTGGGGTTGGATGCCGTTCACACAAACTTCGATGTATATGGGAGTTGTCATTCTTCTCTTAGCCTTGATTGCTGTTTTCAGGTCTAAATCGAGGATTGTAAAAATATTAACTACAGTCTCTATTGTAACACTTTTTATTTCGTTTGGAAGACATCTGCCGTTTCTTTCCAATTTTCTTTTGCATTACCTGCCCGGATTCAATAAATTCCGCGTTCCGGTTATGATACTTGTGCTTCTGGAATTTGCAGTCGTGATTTTAGCTGGTTATGGTCTCAAATTTATTGTTTTCCGAAAAGAGAGAAAACATAAAAAATTCTTTGATTTAATACAGAAAACGCTGATTATTTTTGGAATTCTCTTCTTTTTATTTATTGTAGGAAATGGTGTTTTTGAGAAATTAAGTTTATCAAAAGCTGGAGAAACTGCTCAATACAGTGCTGAACAAATCAAACAATTGAAATCTCTTCGATTTGATAAACTGGTTCATGATGGATTTCAGGCTTTAATTTTTATCATTTTGACGTTAAGTGCGATTCTTGCATTTGGACGAAATAAGATCAGGAAATATTTCTTTCTTTTTCTTATCTCAATCTTAGTGGTTACAGACCTGCTGATAATCGATAGTCGTTTCCTGCAAAACCTTACACCCAAAAAGCAGATTGAAAGCACATTTCAAAAGACAAAGTTGGATGAGTTTCTGCTTGAAGATGAAGAAGTTTTCCGCATCTATCCTTTGGGACGTGAGTTTGGTCAGAATCGCTGGTGTTATTTTCATCAAAGCATTGGTGGCTATCACGGAGCAAAGCTGAAAAGGTATCAGCAGATAATTGAAAATTGCCTGAATACAGAACTCAAAGACCGCATCCCGATCAATTGGAATATCGTAAATATGCTGAACACAAAATACATTATTTTTAACCAGAATTTGCCTTTTGATAATCTTGAATATGCATTTTATGATAGAAAACAAAAGATGACGGTTTATAAGAATTTAGAGTATTTACCTCGAGCCTGGTTTGTAGAAAACCTGGAATCAACCATCTTAAAAGAGGAAATCTGGAATCGTTTGAATCAAAAGGAATTTGATCCTACAAAAACATCAATCATTGAAAAGAGAATCGAGAATGTTTTTGCACCGCAACTCAGCAAAGTTGAGCTCGTTGATTTTAATCTTCATTATCTCAAATTTGAAGTAGAGACAGATACGACATCCTTCTTAACAGTTAGTGAAATCTATTATCCAGCAGGTTGGAGAGCATTCATTGATGAGACTGAAACGGAGATTTATCCCACAAATTACATTTTGCGTGGTGTAGTTGTCCCCAAAGGAAAACATATCCTGGAAATGAAATTTGAACCTGAATCCTACAGACTAAGTTTAGAACTCAGTGTGGTTGGATTATTAACTTCATTAATTTTTATCATTCTTGGTGTTTTCAGTATCTATCTCAAAGCAAAAAAAGGAAAACAATCTCGTGTCTTCAGAAAGTAAGCTTTTTGTAGTTGCTACTCCCATTGGAAATCCGGATGATATTACTCTGCGTGCTTTAAAAGTCTTAAAACAAGTTGATTTTGTGATTTGTGAGGAATTCAAAATCGGCAGCAGATTGCTGAAAACTTATAACATCGATAAACCTCTGGAACTTCTGAATGAGCATAACGAAAAAGAGCAAACTAATTCGCTTTTAATGAAAATTTTAAATAGCGGAGAAACTGCTGCTCTTATCAGTGATGGCGGATTACCGCTTTTTGCTGACCCGGGAAATGAACTGGTCTGGCAATGTCATCAAAATGGAATTCAGGTTATTCCCATTCCCGGAGCATCTTCGATAATGACTGCTTTGATGGCAAGCGGCATCAAACTTGATAAATTCCTTTATTATGGTTTTTTGCCTGCCAACAAGGATAAACGGATTTTCGCTCTTAAAAAACTGCCGAGAAATTATGATATAGTTTTTTTAGAAGCTCCTTACAGATTGAAACAAATGTTGCGAGATATGATAAAGATTCTCGGAGAGAAAAGGCAAGCGATAATTGCTTATAAATTAACTCAAGCCGAAGAAAAAATCTTTTGGGGAAATTTGAAGGAACTCTCCTTTATGACCCAGGAATTGCCAAAAGGGGAATTCGTATTTATATTGAGGAGAACTCATCCTGAATCCTTTTAGAACTTCTTGCTGAGAAGAGAAAACATAAATCTTTTTCGAATTTCAAATAAAAAAAACTTGCATTGTATCCCATCTGGAATACATTTTGTCCAAAGGAGGTAAATATGGCAAAAACAGCAATGTTAAGAGCTCGTATTGAGCCAATTTTAAAAGATGAAGTTGATTCCATTTTTAAAAAGCTCGGTCTATCAACCTCGGAAGCAATTAATATATTTTATAGACAGGTTAAGCTTCGTAAAGGGTTACCTTTTCAAGTTATTATTCCCAGTGAGTTAACTTTAAAAACTTTCGAAGATACAGATAAAAATGAGAATATCATCGAATCGGAAAATGCTGATGAAATGTTTAATAAACTGGGAATTTGATGTTAAGACCTGCTTATACAAAACAGTTCAACAAAGACTTGAAGCGAATGATAAAACGAGGAAAAGATAAAAATAGAATTAAGTCAATTTTGCTATCTTTGATTAATGAAGACCAACTTGAAACTAAATTCAAAGATCACAAATTGTTTGGAAATTTCCCGAACCGTCGTGAGTGTCATATTGAACCTGACTGGCTTCTTATTTACAAAGTTGAGACTGAAAGAATTGTCTTTGAAAGAACAGGTTCGCATTCGGATTTGTTCAAGTAATTCTAAGTTGTAAAAATCCGATTTTTTAAAATGAACTGAAGACAAAAGTCATCCTTCTCCTCGAAGGAGAAGGACCGAGGATGAGATAAAAAGGAGAAATCGAATGCAAATTATTCATAGAAGTAGAAAAGAAAAATATTTTTTCATTGTGAATACAACAGCAGGTAGGGGAAAAACCGGGCGTAAAGTAACAGGCTTGATTAACAGATTGAATGAGCACAATCTGAATTTTGAAATCGAAATTACAAAATCACCAAGACACGCAATTACGCTTGCACGCGATGCAATAAAGAGTGGATATAGAAAGATTGTGGCAGCAGGCGGAGATGGAACAGTTAATGAGGTTCTGAATGGCATAATGCTCTCCAATAAGAGTGAATCTGTTTTATTGGGAATTATACCAAAAGGCGGAGGAAACGATTTTGCCCATTATTTCCATATTCCACATACTCTGGAAAAAGCACTTGAAGTCTTAACCAGGGAAAAAACAA
>CAYWPW010000099.1:0-6896 GCA_964460095.1 uncultured Candidatus Cloacimonadota bacterium | reverse complement strand
CTTGCTAATAATCAGAATGTAATGGTAAAACGCTTTATTGCAGAGATTAAACAGTATCTTAAAAATGAAGAATACGATCCTGAAATAACTGGGAAGCTCCTGCTTCTGGTTAGAAGAGCAGCACCAAAAAATAAGTCTTTCATGAAATTTATGAAAGAAGGTGATCTCAAAAAACTGGTAAATGATCATGAAAGTTTATACATTCGCGAGAAGAAACTTCATCTTCTCGAAGCAGAATTATTTTATGTTGTGGAAGAAAGACAGAACAGTGTGGAATTGACTGACAAAGGAAGTGACCTGGTTTCTAAAAAAGAACCTGACCTCTTCATATTGGAACAGCTCGATGATCTGCTGGAAACTGTTGATAATAATGAGAAATTGTCTTTTGAAAGAAAAGCAAAACAAAAAGAAGAAATCACCAATAAATTTTTCGACAAAAATGAGAAGATACATAATATTAAACAGCTTCTAAAAAGTTATACTCTTTTTGATAAAGATGTGGATTATGTGGTTGCAGACAATAAAGTAATGATTGTAGATCAGTTCACCGGACGCATGATGCCCGGAAGAAGATTCAGTGATGGTTTACATCAGGCTTTGGAAGCAAAAGAAAACGTGGAAATCGAGGAAGCCACCCAAACTTTTGCCACAGTCACACTTCAAAATTATTTCAGGATGTATGATAAATTAGCAGGAATGACAGGTACGGCAATCACAGAAGAAGCTGAATTTCTGGAGATTTACAAATTACCGGTTATAGTTATTCCCACCAATCTGCCCATTTCCAGGATTGACCACAATGATGTTATCTATCTTACAAAAAATGAGAAATATAAAGCTATCATAGACGAAATCGGATATTGGCACGAACAGAAAAAACCAGTTTTGGTAGGCACAATTACTGTGGAAGTTTCTGAAACTTTAAGTCGTCTTCTGCGTAGAAGAAATATCAAACATAATGTTTTGAATGCGAAATATCACGAGCAGGAAGCAGAGATCATCAAGTTTGCTGGTCACCCCGGATCTGTTACGATTGCTACAAATATGGCAGGCAGGGGAACTGATATAAAATTGGGTCAAACTGTTGTTACCAAAGAGAAGGTTGAATATTTGAATCTGGAAAAGAAACTTTCCGAAAAATATCCTTTTGGTCGTCCTTTGGATGGTTTGCATATGATTGGCACCGAACGCCATGAAAGCAGAAGAATAGATAGACAGTTGCGTGGAAGAAGCGGTCGGCAGGGAGATCCTGGAACTTCCAGGTTTTATTTGTCTTTGGAAGATGATTTGATGCGATTGTTCGGTTCGGACAAGATAGCTCCGATGATGATAAAAATGGGACTTACCGAAGGTGAAGCAATTACTCATCCCTGGATGACAAAAGCTGTGGAAAAAGCACAGAAAAGAGTGGAAGCTTACAACTTTGAAATTCGTAAACAACTTCTGAAATACGACGAAGTAATGAACCAGCAAAGGGAAGTGATTTATAAATACCGCCGCAATGTTCTAAAAGGATATGATCTCAAATTCGAGATTATTGAAATGATAAAAGATGCAGTTGCAGACCATGTTGAAGAGATAATCGGTGAAGAAGAATACCAGGAAAACTGGCAATTGGATAAAATCGTTTTCTGGTTGAAGTCAAATCTTAATGTACTGATAAAAGAAGAAGAACTTTTCAGCGAAAGAATGACGCTCGATACATTAATTTTGAGTACCCAGGATTTAGTTTTGCAAGCTTATCAGAGGAGAGAAGAGGAACTTACAACCGAACAGCTTCGGGAAATTGAAAGAAGGGTTCTATTGAATGTGGTTGATGAATTATGGCGGGATCATCTTCATGAGATGGATTTGCTCAAAGAAGGAATCGGCTTTAGAGCATACGCTCAAAAAGATCCGTTGATTGAATATAAAAAAGAATCTTTCTATTTGTTCCAGGATCTGGTTTCAAAAATTAATAGAAGTGTTACCCAAAAAGTATTCACAGTTTATTTGATAACTCCGGATAATTTAGATGATTATATGCGGATGGCTCAATTGCGGCATGCAGAAACTTCTGCTTTTCAGAAACCACAGAATGCTCGACCACAAGGTCCTCCTCCAAAAGAAATGCTGAAAATAAAACCAAGAGTGGTTGACAAGAAAATCGGTAGAAATGATCCGTGCCCTTGCGGAAGCGGTAAAAAATATAAAAAATGTTGCGGGAAAATTGTTGTAAGTTAGAGTACATCCGTAAAGTCAGTTTTCAGACAAAATGGAAACTTGACTTAAGACAGAGTCTTGAGTTAAGTTGACTTATACCAGCGGATTAGTAAACTTAAGTCAAGTCAGCTAAAGCGAACTTAACTCAAGTTTACACCGTTTACGGACAAACTCTAATTAATATGAACAGAAAGGAATAGAATATGTCGAAACCAAGATTTGATGATCTTTTGAAAGTGGTACTTTCAAAAAAACCATCAAAGGAAAAATTGAAAAAACTCGGAATGACGCAGGAAGAACTGGATCGGTTTTTGGATTCTCTGCTCTATGCCACAGAAACCAAAGCCTATAATCGCATTCTTTCTGAAGATGAAAAAAGAGTGTTAACACCAGCAGCATTCGGTTACCTGGTTCATCTTCTAAAAATAAAATCTATTGATCGTGAGCTTTTTGAAAATATTATTTCACTTTCACTTCAATTAAATGTATTCCTACGAAAAAAAATCGATAAACCGATGATGGATGATATTGTTAATTACCTGATTTTTTCCGGTCAGGGAGAGATTTCCGTGAGGGATTTAATCGAAAATTTCTTTATTCATGAAACAGATTTTGATTTTGAAGAAGATATCCATTAGGATTTATTATGGGAAAAAATCTAATCATTGTTGAATCACCGGCAAAAGCAAGAACCATCGGAAAATTTCTGGATAATAAATATGTTATTAAAGCTTCAATGGGACACATTCGAGATCTTCCTAAGAAAGAAATTGGTGTGGATATCCATGACAATTTTAGAGCAAAATACGTAATTGATCCGGGTAAAAGAAAAATAGTTCAAGAATTAAAAAATTCCGTAAAAGATGCTGACAGTGTTTATCTGGCTTCAGACCACGATAGGGAAGGAGAAGCAATTGCCTGGCATTTGACGCAGGTTTTGCAAAAAGAACTGGAAAATAAATCTATTCATCGGGTTATTTTTAATGAGATTACAAGTAATGCAATTCGGAATGCAATTAAAAATCCTGGCTCGATTGATCAGAATAAAGTAGATTCCCAGCAAGCACGAAGAATTCTCGATAGGATTGTCGGGTATAATATCAGTCCGCTTCTGTGGAAAATAATTACAAAAAATCTAAGTGCCGGTAGAGTTCAATCTGTTGCTCTCAGGTTAATTTGTGAACGCGAACAAGAGATCGAAAAATTTGTTCCAAAGGAATTTTGGAATATTGAAGTTTTCTTAAAAAAAAATGATTTACCTTCTTTTAAAGCGATATTACAAAAATGGGAAAATAAGAAAATCGAGATTTCAACGAAGGAGCAATCAGATAAAATTCTGCAGGAATTAGAAGGAAATGATTTTACGATAGTGAAGATTAAACAAACTTCCAGGAAAATCCAACCTTCTCCTCCATACATCACCAGTACTCTTCAGCAGGATGCAGCTCGCATCCTGAATTTTACTCCGAAAAGAACCATGCAAATTGCACAACAACTTTATGAAGGAATACATCTTTCCGGGGAAACAACAGGTCTGATTACATATATGAGAACAGATTCTTTGAGAGTTGCAAATGAAGCTCTGGGAAGTTGCAGAAACCTGGTTTCAGAAAGATTCGGAACTCAGAAACTTAATCCTAAAACAAGGGTTTATAAAAATAAAAGTTCAGCTCAGGATGCACACGAAGCTATTCGTCCTACAAGTACATTTAGAACACCGGAAAGTATGCAAACATTTCTATCTAAAGAACAATTAAGATTATATACTTTAATCTGGCAGAAATTTGTAGCAACTCAGATGATTCCGGTTTCTATGAAATCTAAGATTTTAGATATCGAATCCGGAAAAGCTATGTTCTCTGCAACCGGAAATACAATCGAAGAAAAAGGTTTTATGGAAGTCTTTCCGCATATCAAAGTAGTTCTGGGTGAAAATATCGATGCTCATTATCTGAAAGACGATTTGCTGGAAGCGGAGAAAATCGAAGGAATTCAACGTTTCACAAAACCTCCTGCTCGCTTCACCGAAGCTTCTTTGATTAAAGAACTCGAATCAAAAGGAATTGGCAGACCTTCCACTTACGCAGCTATCACAAGTACGATTTTATTCCGGAAATATGTGATTTTGTCTAAAAAGAAATTTTTCACAACAGAACTCGGTATGACTGTGAATAAATTTTTAGTAGCAAATTTTGAAGATTTTTTTAATGTATCATTCACAGCAAAAATGGAAAATAGTTTAGATGAAATTGAATACGGCAAACTTGAATGGCACCAGCTTTTGCAGGAATATTATAAATCTATGAATTTGCTGCTGGACAAAGTAAATATCGGTCAAGCAAAAAAAGATTTGGTTGAAGATACTGAAATTATTTGTGAGAAATGCGGAAGTAAAATGGCAATAAAGTGGGGAAGAAGCGGACAGTTCTTAGCTTGTACAAATTTCCCTAATTGCAGGAATATAAAGAACTTCAAACGGGATGAAAAAGGTGGAATCAAAATAATCGAGCCGGAAAAAATCAATGAAAAATGTCCCAAATGCGGAGCTGATTTAGTTCAGAAAAATGGGCGTTTTGGCAAGTTCATTGCCTGCTCAAATTATCCAAAATGTAAATTCTCAAAACCTCTTACACTTGGCATAAAATGTCCGGAATGCGGCAGCGGAGAAATAACGGAAAAGAAGAGCAAAAAAGGGAAAGTTTTTTATTCATGCACGAATTATCCGGAATGCAAATACATAACAAACAAAAAACCAATCGATATGAAGTGCCCGAAATGCGATTATTATTTCCTGGAAGAAAGATATTCTAAAGAAAAAGGAAAATTTAAAAAATGCCCTAAATGCGGGGAAGATCTTTTTTAATGCAATTTTACGATAGTTTTGGCAACAGCCTGCAAAATATTCTTTCTCATAAGATGCGTTCATTTCTTACACTTCTGGGAATTATTATTGGAGTGTTCGCTGTTGTAACCATGTTTTCCACAGTGTATGGCTTAAAGAACCTGATAAATGATAATATGGAAAAAATGGGTTGGAATAATTCGCTGATAATTTATCCGGATACGGATGGTAATTCCAGTACAACTCATCGTTCACGTCATCGCAGAAGATTTATGTATATTCATCGAGGAGCCAAACCTTTAACCTTTTCGGATTATCAATTGTTAAAAAAAGAGATTGATCACAAATACATTTATGGTATGATCGAAGATTATAAGAGCTTCGTAAAAAATAAAACAAAGCAAAATGTTCAGATAAGAGGAACAGGCATTGATTTCTTCAAATCGAAAACTTATTCATTATTAACAGGCAGGTATTTCAGCAAATACGAAGAAGATAAAGCAAAGAAGGTTTGTATAGCAGGATATCTTTTTGCTGACAGATATTTTGCTGATGAAAAACCTCTGGGAGAATTCATTACAATTGGAGATAACAGGTTTGAGATTGTTGGTATTTTAGCTGAAGACGAACTGGCTCAAGAAGGAATGAATTTCAATTCTTGGGAAAGAAGAAGGGATTTGCGAGCGGTTTATATTCCACTTCGAACTGCGTCCTGCTATTTCAGAAATGGTGAAGCTGTGGACTATATTTATCTTCAGTCCAAAAATGATGAAGCTTATCCTCCTATGAAAACAAAAGTTCGACAGACCATGTTGGCACAGCATAAAATGGCTCATGATTTTGCTTTTAATGATATTGGTGCATTTTTATTAACAATTACAAAAGAGATAAATGAAATGATGAAGAAGTGGAATATCACTCTTTCTGCGATTGCTTCCATTTCTTTGATTGTAGGTGGAATCGGGTTATTCAGCACACTGCTTATTTCCATAAATGAGAGGATGGTGGAAATTGGAATCCGTAAAAGCATCGGTGCTACTGAAATAGATATTTTTCTGCATTTCCTGCTGGAAGCTGTAATTTTAGCTTTGATGGGTGCGTTAATAGGGATTTTTATTTCAACGTTTCTGGTAAAATTGATTTCAATAGCTTTGAAGTTCAGTTTTCCTGTTCCGATCGAAGGTATCTTGCTGGGACTGGGATTTTCTATTCTTATTGGAATTTTCTCCGGATTGTATCCGGCAATTAAAGCTTCAAAAATTGATCCGATTAAAGCAATCTATTATGCTGAATAATTTCAAACTCGACTTGAAAGAAACAGAATGTAAAATTACAAATATCAAATAAAATTTCAAATATCAAATTCCAAACTCACCCTAACCCTCTCTTGAAAAGAGAGGGAACTAAAAGAAAAAATGTATTTTTTCTTTTTATACTTCTTCTTGCTATTCTTATGTTCCTTCTCTTCGAAATAGCTTTTATAATCTCATCAAAAAGAGAAGGACAGCAGGATGAGTTTGATTGGAAGATTAACTTATTATCCTGATTTCTAGAAAAAATTGTTTTATTATAACACATATCTGTTTTCCCTCTAACAAGTTAGATGGCTGAAAATGAAGTGGAAAAAGTTAGTATCTAATAAAATATCAAATCTCTCCTCATTTGGAATTACGAAACTAATTCTTAAAATTTCATAAAAACAGAATCAACTACATATTGAAAAAGTAAGATGTTTAGACATTTTGATTTTGTCATTTTATTAGAAATTAGAAATTCGGATTTAGATATTGAAATAATACACCCTGAAAGAGTCAAATATGGGAAAGAGGCTTTTTCAAGGTTTCATCTTCAA
>CAYWPW010000098.1:0-6949 GCA_964460095.1 uncultured Candidatus Cloacimonadota bacterium | reverse complement strand
AGGATATAGCTAACGGAGATTTTCATCTTATAGAAGGCAGCCTGGCAATAGATGCGGGATTCGATACAACTGGCTATTATTATCCCTTCGATATGGATTACAATCATCGTGTCTGGGATGGAGATGGAAATGGAATTTCTATAATTGATATTGGACCTTATGAATACGGAGCACCAGCTTTTGGTGGTATCGATGGCTACACCTACAATCCCACAACTGGGGAACCTGTAGATTATGTTCTGTTAAAAATCAACAACCAACACGGAGAATTCACTTTTTCGGATAATCTTGGTAATTTTGAATACAAACTTCCGGCAGGAATTTATGATGTTTATGCAGAACGAGTGTTTTATGAGGATGTTATCCAATACGAAATTGAGGTTTTCGATGGGCAGTTTACCCAAATAGCAATTCCAATGATTGAGACAGTGGATGTAGAGGATTACGAAATTCCAAAATCTGAGTTAATAATTTCAAATTTATCAAATTATCCCAATCCATTCAACCCAGAGACTACGATATCTTTTTCACTTCAAAATAATAGTAATGTAGAGCTTTCCATCTACAACATCAAAGGACAGAAAATTAAACAGCTTATCAGCGATCAGCTTTCAGCTGGAGAGTATTCGGTAATGTGGGATGGAACAGACTTCAATGGTAACCAAGTCAGTTCAGGAATTTTATTCTATAAATTAAATATAAGCGGCAAAACTGAAGCTGTAAAAAAATGTCTGCTTTTGAAGTGATTTGCATTGAACTTTCGCAGATTTCTTAGGAATGTCATTCCCGCGAAAGTGGGAATCCATGAGATACCCGATCGTAGTCGAGTATGACAGAAGTGTTAGAATTGTCTTTCGTAATCGAATCTGAAAAAATTATTGCATTTGGTCATATCTTAATTTGAAATTTTTGATAACTTCATAGATTGAATTAGCTAATTTATTCTGGTATGATGAATTGGTCAGCTTTTTCTCTTCTGCTTTATTGGTTACAAAACCCAACTCAAGAAGAACAGAGGGCATAAAAGCACCGCGCAGAACATAGAAATTTGCCTGTTTCACTCCTCTATCAATAGCATCTGTTGAAGCGATAAGATCAGTTTGAAATTTAGTAGCGATCTTATAACTTTCTTGCAGGTGTTCAGCTTGAGCCATATCTGCTAAAATAAATGCCAGGTCATCATATTTTTTTACTGCCTCGATGCCGCCTTCATAATCGAAAACAACCTGGTTTTCCAGTTGTTCTACAGCTCGTGCTTCATCAGTTTTTGCAGTAGAAAGGTAAAAAACTTCAATACCATTAACTTTCTTTTTCCGGTGTGCATTGCAATGAATCGAAATAAAAATATCCGCATTATGTTCATTGGCAAATTTCGTTCGTTCCTGCAAAGAAACGAATTTATCTTTTTTGCGTGTAAGCAGAACTTCCACATCCAGATTTTTTTCCAAAAGTTTTTTCACTTTTTTGGTAATTGTTAAGACCAGGTCTTTTTCAAATACTTTTTTGGAAAAACCAATTGCTCCCGGGTCTTTTCCACCGTGTCCCGGATCCAGCACAATAGTCTGGATTGTGTTGTTTATAGGTGGTTGAGCAATTAGTTTATTTGATTTTTTAGTAATTTTATCATCAAAAATAATGGGTAGAATTTTCCAAAGAAAATCTGCAGGGATAAGAAATTTTCCATCTTTATTTAAGATTAGAAATTCAAAATTATATATTTTACCCTGAAAAGTTAAATATGAGGACTCCAACAGAAAAATAATCTGCTCATCATACATATTGACTTTTAATCTCTGGTCGAGCAAATCTTCGATGATTTTTGCTTTGAAGACTTTATTCAGCTCAAAAACATTGAAATATTCATTGCCGGAAATCTTCTCAGTTTTGATTATTTCCGGGTCTAACTTGCTTTCATATTCAATGCGAACAGATGCTTGCAGATTAAAAAGGAAAATGGAAATTAATATTAAAACAACTCTGGATTTTCTCATTTCATTCTCCTGATTCTATATTTTAAAAAAGGGATCTGCAAAATGAAAAAGCTTGTCTTTCTTAGGTTTCTCCCAGAGGTAACCTTCCGAAGAAATTTATCATAAGCGGAGTTCCTTCGAGAGAAATGCAAGATGAATTCCTCAGAATGACAAAAACACTCTATTTTGCAGAATATATTTTAACTTCCCAAATTTCAAAAATTTTGTAAGTTTTCATTTTTCATTTTTTAGATAATGCTTATAACTCAAAAAAGAAGATAAAAAAAACATAAACATACTGACACAAAAAACTGCTCTTACACCAAATAATCTTAAGATCAAAAATCCTAAAAATGGAGCGAAAATTCCTCTCAGACCTGTTAAGGATACGTGAACACTTTGATACATTGAAGCGTCTTCTTTTCCGGCAAAAAATATTGAACTCATATTCCACGAAATATGAACTGCGGACATGGCTATTCCAAAAACCAGAAAGGCTGAATAAACAATGAGATTAACAAAATTCGTTTTCAGAAGAAAGCTGGAAATAAGCAGAATAAACGGATATAAACTTAAACCTCCAAAAGATAAAGAAGTAAAGAAAGTAGGATGTCTTTTATCAAAAAATTTACCTGCAATCGGCGCAAAAACCAGAATTCCAACTTGAGCTAAAACTCCTTTTGCCAAAAATGTTTGAGTGTAATCCATTTTCAGGAAATCTACCAGATACACAGGAATTGCAGGAAGTATGATCATAAAGCCGATACCATAAAGGAAAAAGTTTCTTTGGAAAATTGCAAAGTCCTTATTTGTTCTTAATACTTCTAAGGTTCTTTGAATCGGTTTGAAGAAAACTTGCTTCAGGGTAAGAAATGCTTTTTCATCAAAACTCTCTTTTTTTGTTTTGATTTGAGCCATGATAAGGGAGCTGAAGCAACCGAAAACTCCAATCATTAAGAAAATATATCTGAACCATTGTTCATTAATATCCAGCATTTTTCCTGCAACAAAACTAAATATAATAGCCGTCAAGGTGATCAAACTGGAAAAATAGCCAAAAAGTATACCTCTATTCTTTGGTCGAATATTAGTTTGAAATATTGAATTTTGAGCAGGACTTATGAAAGCATTAAAGGAAAATAGTAAAATGAGGAGAGCGAGATATTGATAATAATTGTGAATCCAGAGCATGAAAACAAGCGAGAGTCTTCCTACAATAGCAGCCAGAACAAAATATTTGGAAAGGCTTCGAGAATGTTCAAGAATCTTTCCCCACCAGATTGAGAAAAGATTGGAAATAGGCCACAACATAACTAAAATCGTAATTTGCCAATCAACTGCATGTAGAGCTTTTTTTGCTATAATATCCTGAATTTGGAATGCGCTGAATACAAAACCATTAAAAAAAGCAGATAGCATTAGAAGCGAAAAAGTCTTTTTCTCAATTCGATTTAATTTCATTACACTTCCAAAATATGAATTTCAAATTTTTGGCAAATTCTTAGAAATGATAAAATTTGTCCACTTTTATCACATCAAAATAATAATTTTCTTATTAGAAAATACTTGCTTGAAAAAAAAGAATTTTAATCTTTGTTTCCAATTTTAAGTATAAGATTTGAAAGAATAGTTTAATCAGGGGAGAAAATATGGGTTTAAAGACATTTCCCGGGGGAATTCATCCTCATGATTTTAAAGAATTCTCCAAAGATATGCCAATCGAAAATCTACCTTTACCAAAGAAAGTTGTAATTCCTGTTTCCCAACATATTGGAGCTCCAGCCAAACCAATTGTAAAAAAAGGCGATGAAGTTCTCACCGGACAGAAAATAGCTGAGTCAGGTGGTTTTGTTTCCATTCCCATGCATGCTTCCATTTGTGGTAAAATTACAAAAATTGCTCGCTTTCCTCATCCCACAGGTGCAATGGTAATGGGTATCGAGATTACTGGAAATGGAGAGGATAAATGGGTGGAACTTGTTGATGATGAGAAATACCTGGATTTACCTGTTGAAGAGATGAAAAGCAGGATTTCGGAAGCTGGTATTTGCGGAATGGGCGGTGCAGGTTTTCCCACTCATGTAAAAATTTCTCCACCCAAAGATAAACCAATCGATACGATCATTTTGAATGGAGTCGAATGCGAACCGTATCTTACTGCAGATTATCGAATTATGATGGAACAAACTGATGATATTTTAGCTGGTTTGAAAATACTATTGAAAGTTGTAAATGCTAAAAAGGGTATTATTGGTATTGAAGCGAATAAACCTGACGCTATCAAAAAAATGAAAGCTTTAGTTAAGAATGAGCCCAATATCAAAGTTATCAGCTTGAAATAGAAATATCCTCAAGGTGCAGAAAAACAACTTATTTATGCTGCTACAAAGCGTAAGGTTCCCAATAAGGGCGGACTTCCTATGGAAGTCAAAGTAATTGTTCAGAATGTGGGAACCGCAATTGCGATCTATGAAGCAGTAAGATTTAAAAAACCTTTGATCGATAGAGTGATAACTGTAAGCGGAAAAATCGTTAATAAACCCAAAAACATCAAAGCTCGAATTGGCACATTATTTACAGATTTATTAGATTTTTGTGAAGGGACAAAAGAAGAGATCGGGAAAATTATTTCCGGTGGTCCGTTGATGGGATTTGCTATTTCTACTCTTGAAACACCTTTAACCAAAGGAAGTTCAGGGCTTATTCTCTTAAATAAGAAGGATGCTCAAAAAGATGAAGAGAGCACCTGCTTACGCTGCGGAAGATGCGTGGATATCTGCCCGATGAATCTTGTGCCCAGTTTGATTGCCAACAGTGTTCGCTATGATGACTGGGATGCTGCGGAAAAATATGGAGTTATGGATTGCATGAAATGCGGAAGTTGTGCTTATGTCTGCCCATCTCATATCAAGTTGATTCAATGGATAGATATTGGTAAGATAAAAGTAGATGAGAAGAATAGAAAGTAGGATTCGTGTTGCGGGTTGCGAGTTGCGAGCTGCGAGTTGCGAGGAATACCTGCTTCCGAAGCTTCCGCTTCGGAAGTTGATAATAGGTTTTAATTTTAAATTTATTGGGAGGATAGATGACTGATGTTTATGTTGTATCAGCAGCACCACACATCAAACAAAGAATATCTGTTCCGTCTGTAATGTGGCAGGTTGTTTTGGCTTTAACTCCAGCCTTGCTTGCCAGTATTTATTTCTTTGGCACAAAGTCTCTTTGGCTTACTTTATATGGGATAATATCTGCTGTAATAACAGAAGCAGCGATTCAGAAAATCAGGAAGATTCCAATAACAGTAACTGATGGAAGTGCGGTTGTGACAGGCATGCTGGTTGCTTTTAACATAAATGTATCAGCTCCCTGGTGGATTCCTGTGGTTGGCTCGGTTTTCGCTATAGCTATTGGCAAACAGATTTTCGGTGGTCTGGGTTTTAATATTTTCAATCCGGCACTATTAGCACGAGCATTCCTGGTTGCTTCCTGGCCTACAATTATGACTTCCGGTTGGACTTCGACTCGACTTGGTTCAATTAGTGGTTTAAATCCCAGCATTATTCCTTCCACAGCCATAAAAGCACAAAATCTGATTACTTCCGCCACACCACTTAATGTTGCCCAGCAATTAAGAGATAAAGTCTTCACGAGCGGATTTGCAGATAACCTTGCGGAAAGCCAGGCAATTGCCAATACAATATTTGATAAATTGGCAGATTTCGGAACAATCCAAAATCTTTTCTGGGGAAATGTTGGCGGAGTTATTGGCGAAGTTTCTGCTGCTGCACTTCTGATTGGAGCTGCATTTTTAGCCTATCGACATATTATTGAATGGAGAATTCCTATAAGTTATATAGGCACAGTTTTTGTGCTCACATATATTTTTGGAGGGATCAACGGATTATTTTCAGCTTCGATTTTACTGCCTGTATTTCATGTTTTTGCTGGCGGTTTAATACTTGGTGCTTTTTTTATGGCAACGGATATGGTTACTTCACCGGTTACGAAAAAAGGCAGGATATATTTTGGAATTGGTTGCGGGATTTTAACAGTTGTCATTCGAATGGTTGGCGGTTACCCGGAAGGTGTATCATATTCTATTCTTCTTATGAATATTGCTGTTCCTCTTATAGATAAATACACCGTCCCCAAACCTTTCGGTGAGAAAAGGATTGAAAAATAGCACACGGATAACACCGATAAAACGGATTTGCGCGGATATGGATTTTACTTTGAGTCTTTGTGACCTTGTGGAGAATTAAATGAAAATCATATTAAATCTTAATAAATCAGCGTCAAAGAAAAGAGGTAAAAAATGAAATATTATTTAAGATTAGGATTTGTTCTTCTAATTATTACTGTTGTTGCCAGTGGTATTCTAGCTTACATCAACAGCATAACCAAACCTATCATAGATGAAAACAACCGGATAGCTAAAGAGGAAGCTCGCTTGCACGTTTTACCCGAAGCTGTCTCTTTTGATAGTATATTTATATATAATGAAGAAAATGTATATCGAGGAAAAAATGATGCGGGAGAAGTGGTTGGTTATACTTTTGTGGCTTCTCAATATGGATATAGCAGCGATGTGAAAACAATGGTTGGTGTTTTACCTGATTTTAAAATAAATAGGATATCCATCATAGATCAAAAAGAAACACCCGGATTAGGAGCCAATTGCGAAAAACCGGAGTTTCTCCAAAGTTTTGATAATCTAAGTGAACAAGATTTATTGGTCGATAAAGATGGCGGAAAGCTTGTAAGCATTACCGGAGCCACAATAACAACGCGAGCAATTGCCTATTCCATTAAAGATGGCTTGGAAGAGTTGAAAGAAAAAGTCGACGAAGAAAAAAGGAACACGGATGACACAGATTAAATGGATTTGTACGGATAAGAATCTGAATTGTGTCTTTGCATGTCTGGTATAATAATTTGTGTAAATTAATGTAAATAGTAAATAAAAAAATCAGCGTCAA
>CAYWPW010000097.1:0-7088 GCA_964460095.1 uncultured Candidatus Cloacimonadota bacterium | reverse complement strand
TCTTTCTGCATTTCTACAGAGCGTTCCAATCCCAGCTCTATAAGCTCATCTAAATAATACTGCTCTGCAAAACAAAATATCGGGAAAAGTATGATTAATAAAACTAATTTTCTCATTTTAAAAATCCTTAATATTTTTTTTCTCAAAGCAGGAGCTTTGAGAAACAGACATCGTTTTGCCGCTGGCAAAGCCGAGTCTTTACTCATACTTCAGGGCTTCTACAGGATTTGCAACTGCAGCTTTCATTGCCTGGAAACTTACAGTGAGAAGAGCAATTAGCAAAGCAATAAAGCCCGAAAAAATAAACGTTAAAACAGTAATATCCACTTTATATGCGAAATTTTCCAGCCACTTATTAAGTCCAAAATAAGCAATTGGCCAGGCAATGACATTGGCAATAATAACCCACTTGGCAAATTCTTTGGAGAGATGGATAACAATGCTTGAAACAGATGCTCCCATTACTTTGCGAATACCGATTTCTTTGGTTCTTTGTTCTGCTGTAAAGGCTGCCAATCCAAACAATCCTAAACAAGCTATGAAAACACACAAAAAGGAAAAATATGTAAAAACCTTTCCTATATTCTGTTCTGCAGTATAAAGTTCATTCAAGCCCTCATCCAGGAAAGCAAAATCAAAGGGGTAAGAGGGACAGAATTCATTCCATTTCTCTTCAATAAAATCCAATGTGTTTAAGATATTTTCTCCTCTAATTCGCAAGCTGATATTTCTGAGTGGAAAATCTGCTAATAATATTAAAATCGGATCGACTTCATTGTGCAGTGATGTATAATGAAAGTCCTTCAGAACTCCAATAACTTTTGTGTCTCTGACAGCAGAACCATCCAAGCCTGCTCCATATTGCAAGCGTTTACCAACTGCATCATCTCCCCAACCGAGCACTTCAGCAGTTTTTTCGTTTATCAGGATGGATTCTTCAATATCGGTTTGAAGTTCAGGATCAAAATTGCGACCTTTAATTACCTCCATATTCATCACATCCAGATAATCGTTATCAACGAAAAAGAAGTTTATGCCTTTTTCCGCTAATGATCCATCATCTGTTTCATACCGTTGCACGATTATACCATAACCCTGTCCCGGAATACTGGAGGATTTTCCAACTTTTAAAATATTAGGATTCTTAAGAAGCTCTTCTTTAAAAGTATCAAGATTTCTTACTGCAGAAGTATCTCTAACTGTGAGTACAACAATATTGTCTTCATTGAATCCTAAATCTTTGGTTCGCAGGAAACTTAATTGTTGAGCAACTGTGATGGTGCCAATTATCATAATTATTGATATTGAAAATTGCAGCAGAACCAGTATCTTCCTTAATGCTCCTTTTCCCCTGGAACCAATTTTTCCTTTGAGAACTTCTACCGGAATAAATGATGACAGATAAAAAGCAGGATAACTGCCGGATACAATTCCCACAATTATTGTAATACCCAGGATTAGACCAAAAAACAGTAAATTTCCTGATATATCCATTTCCAGATGTCTGCCGGCAATCTCATTAAAAAGAGGTAAAATTAATTCTACTGTAATGAAAGCCAGAAATAAAGCTAAAAAAGCGATTAAAAGAGATTCCATTAAAAATTGATTTTGTAAAAGATTCTTACGTGCACCAACTACTTTTCTGATGCCCACCTCCACTGCTCTTTTTGCAGAACGCGCTGTTGCCATATTCATATAATTTATACAACCAATGAGCAGCAGGAAAATAGCTACAATGCTAAAAGTATAAACATAGTTGATATTCCCTGTAGGCAGATCGTACGTAACTCTGGAGTGTAGATGAACATCAGCCAAAGGTTGTGTCATTAACTGAAATGAAGCATTTATCTGATCACCAGCAGGCTTGATGTATTTTTCATTAAATTGCGCATAATCATCCATTATGCTTTGTATATCACATCCTTCTTTCAACATTATGTAAGAATAGAAACCAACGTTCCAGAATGCGTTCGGCTCGAGACTATAATACCTGTCATGCCCGAAAAATTCAACAAGAGTGTTTATTGAACACAAAGCTTCGAACTTTAAATGTAAATTGTCAGGTAAATCTTCGATAACTCCCTTGATGGTAAAGAGTAAGCCATTTCCTGTCTTAAGAGTTTCACCGATTGGATTCTGATCTCCAAAAATTTTCTTAGCAAAATTCTCTGTAAGAACCATAGAATTTGGTTCTAAAAGCGCTTCATCCGGAGAGCCGGCAATAAACTTATGCGTGAAAACATTGAAAACAGTTGAATCTGCAAAATAGATATTATCTTCAAAAAACTTTTTCCCTTCATATTCAAATAGATTGTTATCCATCGGAGTAAAGCGAACATATTCTTCTACTTCCGGATTCTCTAATTTTAAGGCAACTGCCAGCGGAAAAGCTGTAGCAGCAAAATAATCGTCAGTTTCATTAATAGTAAAATGAGATTCCAAGCGATAAATCCGGTTATATTTTTCGTGAGCTTTATCATATGAAAGTTCATTTTGGACATATAAACCGATTAATATCGTGCAAGCCAATCCAATTGCCAATCCAATGATATTTATTGCTGTATTGAATTTGTTTCTTGATAAATTCCTTAAAGCTATTTTTAAATAATTTTTAAACATTTATTTCTCCGTTTTTATTAATTTTAAGGAATCCTTTAGAATAATAATTCCTGTCATCCTGAGGAATTCTTGCTATCTTTCTTACGAAGGATCTCCGCTTGCAATGAGATTCTTCAAAGAAACTTGACTTAAGACGTCAGTCTTGAGTTAAGTTGATATGGGACAACCAAACTTAAGTCAAGCCAGCTAAAGCGAGCTTAACTCAAATTTTCTTACTTTACGCACAAACACTATTTGATAATCACCGTCTTATTATCTATTACATTTTTCTTTATATACTTATAGAAGACTCCAAAATTCTTAATATCTTCTTTTGTAAAGATACCTTCAAACTCTTTTTTTTTACTGTTTAGAAACATCTTTACCTGTTTGGCGTGAACGATTTTTTTATAAAAAGCTGTACTCAAAAAATATACATTTCTATCTTCCATTGGAATTACAACCGGATAATCGACTTCAAATTCAGTTGAAATTATACTTTCAGTTTCAAATGGATCATCATCAATTAGAAACTTAATCTTGTTGATGAATAATCCTGTGTTTTTCTCAAAACCGGTTAAAGTTAAAAACCAGGAATGGGATTTTTGAGAATAGATAAATTCCAGATTGAAATTAGCAGTTTCTTCGATGTTTTTAAGTTCGATTTCTATGGGAGAACTGTAATATCCTTTTACTCCTTGTGGAAGTATTTTTCTATTAATTTCTAAGACATCGAATCCTGTGGTAGCACAGCCGGAAAGTAAAACGATTAATGATAATAGATAAACGAATTTTTTCATAAAATCTCCAATATTATTTTTTAACTATATTCTCAGATTAATTAATGCAATAAATGTGCCAATGGTTTATTGTGTTAAATAGTAGGAAGTTAGAATATTTCAATGCAGTTAAGCCTGTTAAAAGCGTTCGGAAATGAAACATAAACTGTTCGCATGTGAACACCAGAAAAATCAGTTTACAGATATAATCAAAAAAAAAATGTAACTTTTAATTAGATTTTCGTTTTAATAGTAGAGAATCAAAAACAACAAAAGGATTTGTGCTTGGAATCTGAAAAGAAAAGAATTCTCAGAGCAAAAAAAGATTTAAAGGATTTTGATTTCCTTTATCGGAAGTATTTTCCGAAAATAAATAATTTTGTCTTTCATAGAGTGGAAAGCGAAGCTATTCGTAATGATGTTGTGTCGAACGTCTTTTATAAAGCAATGAATAAACTTTCCTTCTTTCGCTTTATTGATTCCAGGAAATGTTCGTTCTCAGCCTGGTTATACCGGATAGCTGTGAATGAGGTTAATCAATATTACAGAAACCTAAAACGTGAAAATAGAATGATTGAAATGTCTTTAGCAAATCCACAAACTAATTCTGAGCTGAATTATGAACTGGTAAGAGAAAAAATGAAACTTCTTTCTTCCGAAGATCAGAACCTGATTGCCCTTAAATATTTCGAAAAAATGAAAAATGCAGAAATCGCTGCAGTCTTTAAGAAAAAAGAAGGCGCCGTAAAAGTTCAAATTCACAGAGCAATGAATAAATTGCGCTCAATACTAATGAAGGAGGACGAAAGTGAAAAACTTTGAAGATAAACTTAATGACCTGAAAATTCCAACCATTGAAAATGATCCTTTTGAAAACAAATTACGAAGAGATCTTATTCAAAAATATTACACTTCTGAGAAGAAATATAAAAGGACTCTTCGGTTGGCTGTTGGTTTTGCCTGCCTGCTGGCGATATTTGGCTGTTCCACTATTCTCAATCCTGAAATAGCATACAAAATTAATAGATTTGCATTTAAGAAAGATGTGCCTTCCAAACTAGAACTTCAAGGCAGAAAACTTCTTTTCCCGGGAAATGATATGACATACACATCCATTCACAACCCAGAGTTGCAGGGAAAAATAAATCCTGCAGATTATACCGAAGATAAAGCATTTATTATAAGAAGATACACTTCCAGCACCGAAGGTTCTGTGATGATCGTATCTGAATTCAAACAAAAAACAAAAATTCCAAAAAAGAAAATTTTATATTAAAAAAACGGAGGTAAAGATGAAAAAGTATTTTTCGAAAACACTAATCCTGAGCCTGGTTGTATTAGTTTTAGCAGCAACTCCTTTGCTGGCAAAATCAAAAGCTTACATGGGAGTTTTTCTGAGCGATCTTTCTGCTGGGGACTTTGAAGAACTTGGTTTAAAGGAAAACTATGGTGTCTTCATTGAAAGCATCGTGGAGGAAAGCCCGGCGGAAGAAGCTGGTCTGCAAGCACAAGATGTTATCCTGCAAGTTGCCGGAGACAAGATCTATACTGTAGATCAAATTACTAAAATGCTCACAACTTATGAGCCGGATCAGGTTGTGAAAATCAAAGTTATGCGCGATGACAAAACCAAAACCATCAAATTAACTTTGGGTAAGAAGAAAGGAAAAGAAGTTAAAAAGAAAGCCTTTCTCGGTGTTTACATGCAAAATCTTTCCGAAAAATACCGCAAAAAAATTGGTCTGGAAGACCATTATGGCGTTCTCATCGAAAAGGTTGTAAAAGACGGTCCCGTGCAGAAAGCTGGAATGCAGAATAAAGATATCATCCTGAAAATCGGGGAAGATAAAGTTTACACTTCAGATCAGATTTCCCAAATGCTGAACTATCTTAAACCGGAACAACAAATAAAAATTACAGCTTTCCGGGATAAAGAATACAAAACGTTCGATGTTATTCTGGGAGAAAAAGAAATCCCATCATTTGAGTTTGACACTTCAGGGATGGAATTTCTGCGAGATATACCTGAAAATATTTTTGTATATAAATATGATGACAAAAATGGAAAATGGATTGGGATTCAACCTAAAGAATTGAATGAGCAATTGCTGAAAACATACAACCTGGAAAATGGTGTTCTCATCGAAAAGGTCTTTGAGGATACTCCTGCTGAAGATGCAGGTCTTTTAGCCGGTGACATCATTACTCATATTAACGATCAAATAATGGAAAATACCAAGGGTATCATCAAACTCATTCAATCCAAAGAAATTGATGATGAAATCGATATTGCCATTAAAAGAGGAACGGAACTGAAAATCATTAAAACAAAAATTGGTAAAAGACAAGACTTGCATTCCGATCAAAAGGTGGAAGTCTCTTTTGATGAAGGAGATGTGAGAATCATGATTGATGGAGATGAAGAGCTTTTATTAGACCTCGGAGATTTAAAAGAATTGGAGAAACTCAAAGAACTTCAGTTTCTGAAAGGTGAAAAAATGGAACTTTTTAATGAAAAGATGGAAAAGCTGGGTGAAAAATTGAAAGATATAAAAATCGATATTATCGAAAAGAGCAAATCTAAAGACATATAGAACGTTTCAGCTATTGAATTCCCCCTTTGAAAACTGAAACAAATATTGCTCCTCAAAAGCCCTGAAATTCAGGGCTTTTTTTTGTTGTAGGGTTCGATCTCCGAGCGAACCGGTTTTATCGGCGTGTTGAGGACAACCCTGCATTTGATGAATATCAATAACCTATGCGTTTACGCATAGGTTGAAAGGAATATAAAAAAGCTGTTTAGGACGTTTACGTCCTTCCTGAAAATGTCAGCCAACTTTTTATTTAAATGTAAAGCCGTAAACGGCTTAGTGATATTTTTTGGATCATCTTGTCCTACCCGTAAACGAGTAGGTTATTGATAATTAAAAAAGATGTGTATAATGGATAGTTTTTAAGGGGAGGAAGGAGGGGTTAAAACCCATTCACCCACAAACACCTTTTCACCAATTTATTTCACAGTGTTAACTTCTTTGTTTATTATTAATTGATTGACAGATAAATAACTAAATGTATTATATTTTCAGTAAATTACACGGCATTCGGATTATGATTAACAGGAGCACTTATGAATGAAGTTGTACCTATTAAAAACTTGATAAACAAAATTATCTTTCTGCGTGGACATAAGGTGATGCTGGACAGCGACCTGGCAGAATTGTACGGAGTAGAAACAAAAAGGTTGCTTGAACAAGTAAAAAGAAATATTGAAAGATTCCCCGCAGATTTCATGTATCAGCTTACAGAGAAAGAGTTTACATTTTTGAGGTCGCAATTTGCGACCTCAAAAAGGGGTGGACGCCGTTATCCTCCTTACGCTTTCACTGAACAGGGAATTGCTATGCTTTCTTCCGTGCTGCACAGCGAAAGAGCAATTAAAGTGAATATTGCCATTATGCGGGCTTTCGTTAAATTACGCGAACTGCTGCTATCCAACAAAGAACTTAACCAGCAACTGCAGGAAATGGAAGCCAAATATGATAAACAATTCCGCATCGTATTTGAAGTTTTACAGCAATTGATGGAAACACCGGACAAACCTCGCAAAGATATTGGTTTCAAAGGATTACAATCTTGAAGTCACAATTTGTGACATCAAGTTGGGATAAAGTAATTTTGAAGTACCAAATTGGTACCTCAAGTTTAAGGTGC
>CAYWPW010000096.1:0-7089 GCA_964460095.1 uncultured Candidatus Cloacimonadota bacterium | reverse complement strand
TTTTTGAAAATGCAAAAGATTATTTGACGGAAAAAGGAAAGATTTATTTTGAAATAGGTTATAATCAGGCTGAAAAGATAAAAGAAATTGCCAAAGAGAACGGCTTTGATGAAATCAATGTTTTCAAAGATCTGAATGGATTTGACAGGATAGTGATGATAAAGTAACATAAACATCTGATTTGTGAAAAATATTTCAAAGCAGAGCTATGAGGTACAGCAACATATCCGTCAACTGCCGGATGTGAGAAAATATGGTGAACCAAAAAAGGAAATCAACAACTCGTTTTATTAAGGAGTTGGCTAAAGGAAACCAATGGATAAATTTATAATTAACGGCGGAAAAAAGCTTTCCGGAAAAGTTGAAATAAGTGGAGCTAAAAACGCAATTCTTCCTATTATGACTGCAACTCTGCTGGCAAAAGGAAAGTCGGTTCTGCACAATGTTCCACATTTAAATGACATCAAAATGATGTCACATGTTTTGCGCGTTATTGGCGCCAGGGTTGATTATCATGATGGAATTCTGGAAATCGATGCTACACACGCCAGCTACTTTGAAGCACCTTACGAACTGGTCAGTAAGATGCGGGCTTCAATATATGTACTCGCACCACTTCTTGCCAGGTTCGGGCAATCAAAGGTCTCTTTTCCGGGGGGATGTGCCATCGGTACACGACCCGTTGATCTTCATTTGATGGCAATGGAAAAGCTGGGTGCTGCTATTGATATCGAACACGGATACATTATTGCGAAAGCAGAGAAACTGAAAGGAAGCGAGATTCATTTCCCAAAAACGAGTGTTGGAGCAACTGCAAATACTTTGATGGCAGCCGTTCTGGCAAAAGGCGAAACCAATATATTTGGTGCAGCTTCAGAACCGGATATTTCGAGTTTGATAGATTTTCTGAATAAAATGGGTGCGAGAATCCAAGGCAAGGGAACAAAACATCTGAAAATTATCGGCGTGAAAAAACTGGAACCTGCCGAAATGACGATGATGCCGGACAGGATCGAAGCCGGCACTTTTTTAATTGCTGGTGCAATAACAAAAAGTGATATTACAATTTCCAAATGCGAACCGTCTCATCTGGATGCTTTGATGGAAAAATTGAGAGCTGCTGGAGCAGATTTCGAAATTCATAACAACGAAATAAAAATAATTTCTCCAAAACAAATAAAATCCGTAGATATGACCACAGAACCTTATCCGGGTTATCCAACAGATTTGCAGGCTCAATTTATGGCTTTAATGACGCTGGCACACGGAGAATCTGTGATAACTGAAACTATTTTCCCTGATAGATTTATGCACGTGGCAGAACTTAACCGTCTGGATGCAGATATCAGAGTAAATAAAAATGTGGCAACCGTAAAAGGTGTGAAATCTCTCAGTGGTGCACAGGTGATGGCAACAGACCTGAGAGCAAGTGCAACCCTGGTTCTCGCCGGTCTGGCTGCTCAAGGTCAAACTGAAGTTTCCAGGATTTACCATATTGATAGAGGTTATGATAAAATCGAGGAAAAGCTGCGAAAACTGGGAGCAGATATAAAGAGAGTGAAAGAGTAATTGGTTGAATTGGTTGAATTGGGTGAATTGGGAAAAGACCTTGCAATTGAATATTGAAAATTGACGCCAAAACCTGATTTCCAAAAGTTACTGAGGTAAAGTGTAAAGTAGGCGATTCGTTACAACTTGACGCCAAAACCTGATTTCCAAAAGTTAATTTAAAGTACTCTTTCGTGATCATATCGTTACAACTTGACGCCAAAACCTGATTTCCAAAAGTAGCGGCTGCTCAAACCTTTTAAAAGGATTGAGTTAGCCTCTATTGTATTTCAAAAAACCAATTTATTCCAGGTCAAAAAGGACGTATTGCTGTGATTTTTTTGGTGGATTTGTACGCTGCCGGTTACTGAAATTTATAATTTTACCGTATTGTTTATCTGTGAAACAAAGGATACTGACGTTTCCATTTGGAGGAACATTTGCTTCAATTTTTCTTTTATAGGATTTTACCTTTTCACGCGTACCGCAAAACCGCAGGTAAACGGAAAATTGACTCATACTGAATCCTTCATCCAGAAGAAACTTGCGAAATTTAGATGCTCTGCGTCTGTCGTCATCCTCGGTAACGGGAAGATCGAACATCACCAGCATCCACATGAGCCTAAGACCGCTGATCATAGAATTCCGGGAATTTCATCATATTCATTTTATACTTGAAGGAAGAGAGCAAAGATAACACAGTTTGTTTAATGCAATTATCCAGGGTCAGTTTTTCCTTTTCCATTTTGAATCTTGCATTCAGGAGATTTGCCAGCTCTTTTTTACGGGCAGAGGTTAGTTCCATCACTTCTTTCACTTTCATTTCGATGATCTTTCTATCTACGTAAGGACGGAAAGGTTCCATGATGTCGTCTGCGAGACAAAATGGATTGAGTTTGTTGTGATGATGCAAACCGATACCAGGCACCAAACCACACGCAATGAGATTACGAGCTACACAACTGCGCACAACAGCATAACCAAAATTGAGGAAACTATTAATGCCCGGCATCTCAAAATCACGGCGAAATTGATGACCAAAGATACGTTTCCAATATTTAATAGCAGCTTGCGCTTCAATATTGTCAGGATCTCCCGATCTTACTTTTTCGGCAAATCTTACAAAATCTTTTGCTTCATCACCTGCTTCATTCAGCACATGCATCTGGTTGGTTATTTTCCTTTTGATAATCGATTGCCAAAGACCTTTCTTGAGGGGAAGAGAACATTCAAGTTGAAAGTTCAATCTTCCTGTATGTTCATAGTTTGCGCAATGAGATAGCAAATAGCCGGCAGGCATGAAATTATTCCCGCAGATTATAAGAGGTATATTCAGTTCACATAATTTTGCCAGCAGGTTGTGCGAATAACTGATACCGAAACCGCTGACAATGATCGAATCGATATCTGCTAAAGGTTCTCTGCTGATCACTTCAGATTTTTCCTTGATCTGCAGGAATCCATGATAGCTACTTAAGTAGCTGTTATTTCTATTGATCTCAATGATTTTCATTTTTCTGTTTTGGATCGTAAACCTTGCCCAGAATATCTACACCAATCTTTCGAGCATTTCTTTCTTGAAGTTGTTTAACAGATGTTGCGTTTGGTTCTTTATCAGATTTCGCAATTTTCGGATCTATGAAAAATAATCTACCATCTACACTTAATTTTTTTACTCGTCTAATTTTTCGTTCATCATTTTCATTGTACGATACAAAATCATTAATGAAAAGCCTCATTATTTTTTTGGCGGTAGGATTTTGTTTATGCCATTGCGGTTCAAAATCCGGCTGGTGTGCATGGAACATGGGGATAATTTCTACATGCCACTTTCCGGCTTTCTCACCTTTGTTGGGACAGTAGATATCAGCACAATAATTGCTGCCTGAAAGATAGTATTTATAGATTTCTCCCTTTTTATTATAAATAGGAATCACTGTTTTCTTATCTTTTTCCACTTGGATTTTTACTCTTTTGATGCCGGTCATTTGTCTGAATTCTTCGAGGATTGTGTCGATTTTTTTATCCTCATTCATTTCGATTGAAGACAGCAGAAAGTGTCTGATATTGGCATCAACGATCTCAGTTATCTTTTTGATAGTGTTCAAATCTCGCAAAGGTTTTCTCACGCAAAGTGTAATCTTTCCTTTTGCGATATCTTCGGAAACAAAACCATAAGCTGTTTCATCATGCAGTTGTCCCACGGTTTGTTTTCTAAGGATAGCAGCTTTGGCATTTCCATGATCGGGTTTGAATGAAATCGTTGTATTATCGAGAAGATCTTTCATTTTTTCATGTTTGAAAGCAGTAAAAGGCGGCGGCATCTCATCAATAAATCTATCGCGTGAAAGCTCAGAAGCACGAGCGATCTTTTGCAGCATAGAACGACTGGTACAAGCAACCACAAATGCATCAACAGAATGATGACGATGATCTTCACGGTTCTTCTTACTGTCATCAGAAAGCAGTTCGTTCAATCCCCATTTGGAGCGAATTTTGGCTGTAAGTTGTCCAGGAATAACCCAGACATTGTTTGGTCCGCAAACATAGCTCATATATTCTCGGGCAACTTTGCTCATATATTGTGTATCTGTCAGCATTCTGGAAATAACGTCATTTTCATTCTCAAAGTTTTTCATAGCATCGGGATAGAATTTCCAACGTTTGCTTTTTGGTAATTTCTCTGCACGTGACAATATTTTATCCCACTCATATCCTTTGGGATTGTGTCCAAATGCATCGAATGGACTGCGTTCACCTTTGTCACGATTAGCTTTAAAGTAGGAAACCGTTTTGTTGGCAGGTCTGTCATTAAAAGTTTTAGATTTTGGCAAAATATGTTCTATCTCAAATTTGTTTGAAAAAAGGCCATTAACTGCATTTAAGGAAATATGTTTGCCTGTGTATGGGCAACAGCGTTTGGTGGGATCTCTATCCAGTTCTTCCCAGAGCTTATATTTCAGCCTGTTTTGATATGTATTTTCCACTCCGATCTTTTCCAACTCATCGGCAATTTTTTCATTATATTTCCTGTTTTTATTTTGTTCATATTCGATTTCACGCAATCGTTTTTGACCGTTTTTCAGCTCTCTTGCTAATTCTACAACTACCTGCTGAGGTGCGCCGTATTTTTTGGTCAGTGCATTTATGAATTTTCTCAACTGATTCAAAGCGAGGTGAACCGTAGGATTAGGAATTTTACCAAATCTTACATCATCAATATCATCGGAATCATCAGTTCCAAAAGCAACATGCTGCGGCATAACTTCACCGTAATAGGGTAAGTTTTCTTCATCGAAAATTTCTCCGGTTCGAAAATCTGAGTGATGATATCCTGCTTTTTCACATGCTTCGGAATAGATAAAACCTTCTTTTAGAAAAGGAAGAATTTTATTAATTGCTTTTTTACTCACACTACCGATTCCTTGCGACAAACGAAGATTACTGATTTTTTCTGCATTTTCTTTTTGCAATTTGAATGAATCACAAAGCCATGAGATGAGAGTTTCCTCTATTTTTGTATCGTTGTCTTCATTGATAATTCGAGTAATAATTTCATCCTGTTCCTTGTCTGTAAGCTCATCCCAAGTCGTTCCAAAATATTCATCTTTACGAAGCGTAAATGATGTTTCGTCACCTTTCATGTCTTTGCGTTTTTCGCTCTCCAGGTTAAATACATAATCCTGTGCGTATTCTTTTCCCAGTTTTTTGCGAAGTGCTTTGAAGGCAGTTTTTTTCTGAAATAAAACAGCTTTCAAAATTATTGTTCTTTGCTCATCGGTTAAATCATGGCTGACTCTGTCAAAATCCAACAGACGAAGATTATTCACTTCCTGGTAAATTCTGAATTGCTGGTAAATGGGAAAAGCAACCGGGCAGCGCGTTTCATCAGGCTCGAACCTGCATTTTCCTTTTGGTTGAGGTTTCAAAGGTCGTTGAAAAAAAATAATATTTTTTATTCGCTCTTTCAATTCAGAGTTTAGTTCTTGATGATATTCGCTTTGTTTTTTCCAGAGTATTTCAAATTCATCTTCATACATTTTTCGGTCGGGATAGAGATTATATCCTTCTGCTGTGGTTTTCACTCGAAGAGGTTTTCTTTGATGATGTTCAACAATATCTTTATTCAGATTAAAAAGATATTCACCCAGAGTTCTAACTCCTGCCTTCTTCAATTCGTTTTCTAATTCTTTAATTGCATTTTTCATTGTTGAAGTTTCTTTGTCGTCTGCATCTAATTTACGATTGCTTTTAAAGCCACGTCGTTGATTCAAGTGAAAAAGTACTCTACCAAATTCATGAAGTGATATTTCTTTATCGAGTGCCTGAACTCGCAGTTCATAAGGGTCGAGGTTTTCCAGCTTTTTTTGTTCAATTATATTTTCAGGCATTAACTTGCTTTTTATCAGGCAATCAAATAAATGTTGTTTTCTTTGAAGGTTTCTATCTCTGTTACGCCGCATGCTCCGATGATCACGCCTTTGTTTATTTAACGGTTCTCTGCTTTTCGCATCTCGACCATCGGGAAAGATCCTCACCCCCAGGTTCATTAATTTTGTTGGTTCTTTTCCTTTTGAAAGTTCAATAATACTCCAACCAAGTGAAGTTGACCCCAGGTCGATACCAAGCCGATAATTTTTCATCTTGACTCCTTCGTCAAATATAATTCTTTTGTTCCAGTTCTTTTACCAAATTAATATGATATCACTTGAAGGGAAATCAGGTTTTGGTGTCAAGTTGTTAACAAGGTTTTAGAACCAAAAAATTAAGGCACAGGCTCCGGCTTGTGTCTTTTTTTGTTTAATCAAATCGTATTAATTGACACTTCTTTTACAGTATAAAAATTAACTTCGGTTTAAAAAATTGTTAGTTTAGCCTGCAGTGGCGAAGTGTAACGAAGACAGGTTAGTTGTAAAAGGGAAAAAATGAAAATCGCAGTTGCCATGAGTGGCGGGGTTGATAGCTCAGTTGCAGCAGCTATTCTACTGGAAGAAGGTCATGAGATAATTGGCGTGACCATGCATCATTTTGATAATGCTGAATTCGGATTTGGTAAAAATGAGGGTTCGGAATTAGCTATTCAAGATGCGAAGCAAGTTTGCAGGCAACTGGATATCCAGCATTATGTTCTCGATATAACTGAAGAATTCAAATCTATAGTTATCGCTGATTTCATAAAAGAATATTCAAAAGGCAGAACACCCAACCCGTGCACACTTTGCAATCCAACCATAAAATGGGGTATTTTTCGGAAAAAAATATTAAAGCTCGGAGTTCAAAAAATTGCCACAGGACATTATGTTAGATTGCTCTTTGAAAACGATATTTATAATTTATACAAATCCAAAGATGAAGATAGAGATCAAACATATATGCTGTGGAGATTGAACCAGCAGCAGCTTTCCCAAACTTTTTTTCCAATTGCAGATTACACTAAAAAAGAAATAAGAAAAATCGCGAATAAATTAGAACTGCCTGTTCATGATAAAGAAGACAGCCAGGAAATCTGTTTTATTAAGGGGCATTATGAGGATTTTCTGA
>CAYWPW010000095.1:5569-7173 GCA_964460095.1 uncultured Candidatus Cloacimonadota bacterium | reverse complement strand
CGGAATCTGATGAACGCAGAAATGTTGCAAAAATCAAGAATCCGCTGGGAAACGATTTTGCTATTATGCGTTCAACGCTTTTACCAGGTATTTTTAAGAATACGCTTTCGAATATTTATCACGGACTAAAAGAACTTAAACTCTTTGAATTGAACAAAGTTTTTTTCAGAAAAGATGAAAAATTAGCAGCTGAGAAATACAATCTTACAGGTTTATTAACCGGTAACCTGAACCCGATTTTCTGGAAAGAAAAACCAAAAGAAATCGATTTTTATGATGTGAAAGGAATCGTAGAAGAACTTGTAACAAATTTGGATTTAGAAGATGTTGACTATGTTACTTCAAAAGAGAATTACTTTCAGCCCGGCTCCGGTGCAGATATAATTTTCAGGGAAAATCGCATTGGAAATTTTGGGAAGTTGGATCCTAAGATTGCTCAGACTTTTGGTTTGGAGCAAACTATTTTCATTTTTGAACTTAGTGTCGATGACATTTTCTCGCTTCAAGAGAAGCTGTATCCAACCTATAAATCGATTGCCAAATTCCCTCCAGTATTGCGCGATCTATCTTTTGTGATTTCCAAAGAATTTATGCTGAAAGACATCAAAAACATAATTTTCAAAACAAATCCGAAAATTATCAAAAATGTAGTTCTTTTTGATGAATTCATAAGTGATAAAATCAAAGAAGGTTACAGAAGCCTGACCTTTAGTTTGGTGTTCAGTTCGGAAACAAAAACCTTGACGGATGAATTCATAAATAATCTGCTAAATACGATTATTGCGAACTTAGAAAAAAGTTGCAACATTGAGATGAGGTAAAAGATGCAAGAGCAAACAATTATTGGAATAGATGATAAGATTCAGAAATTGATAACCGGATACACATCCCTGAAAAAAAAGTATGCTGCAGTAGTGGAGGAAAAAGACAAACTGCTTCAGGCTAACCTGGTTTTTCAGGAAAGTCAATCCGAGAAAAGCGGAAAGTTTACTGAAGTAGAAACAGCATTCAATAAGCAGAAAGAAGAAATTGAATTTTTAAGAACTGAAAATGCGAATCTGCGTGAAAAGGTTCAAATGTATGAAAATAAGATGAAGGAAGCTTCTGATAAAATCGATAATATCTTTAATCAAATAAACGAACTTTAGGCAAATGAAATCTATAGAAGTTGAAATACTGGGAAAAAAATATTACTTTAAAACCGATAATCCGGTAAAGTTGAGAGAACATGCTGAATATCTCGATTCTCAATTGGAAGAACTTTATGAAAAGTTCAATACTATCGATCAAAACAAATTGTATGTTCTTTATTCTCTGATTTTAACTGAAAAGTATTTAGCTGAAGTTGAAAAAAACAAAATTTTAAGTCAAAGCAGCAAAAAGATTGACAATCTTTTAGATGAATTAACTATAGAAAGTGAAATATGATACCTGCGGTACTTGTGATATTATCTTTGTTTAAGAACCAATTATTCAGAGGGAATCAAGCCATTTGTGGCGTACAAGCCGGACACGATCCGGATCTATAAAACAAACAAGGTAGATGCCCACTTTAACGTGGGTTCCTGAAAACTATAATACACGGTACTGCGGGTTTAATAAAA
>CAYWPW010000095.1:0-5469 GCA_964460095.1 uncultured Candidatus Cloacimonadota bacterium | reverse complement strand
AATAAAATCGTTGCCGGCATTCTTGCTACTGCTGTTCAAAGAATATCAGTAGATCACGTTTCCGAATCTACCGTTTCCGTTGTCTCTCTTCCGGATGATGAAATGAAAGGACGCATAATCGGACGTGAAGGCAGAAATATCAGAACTTTCGAGAAAGTATCCGGAATCGATCTTGTAATTGACGATACTCCTGAAGCTGTTGTGCTTTCTGGTTTCGATCCTATAAGAAGAGAAGTTGCCCGTTTATCTTTGGAAAAACTTATTAAAGACGGCAGAATTCATCCTGGGAGAATCGAACAAGTAGTAGAAAAAACTGCTAAAGAAATGAAAGAAACCTTGATTACAATCGGTGAACAAGCGTGTATGGAAACCAATATTCACAACATCTCTTCAAACCTGGTAAAACTTATTGGCAGGTTGCATTATCGAACCAGTTATGGGCAGAATGTATTAAAACATTCATTAGAAGCAGCCTGGATTTGCGGAATATTAGCTACTGAATTAGGTTTGAACCAGGAACTTGCAAGAAGAGCTGGTTTTTTGCATGATCTTGGAAAGGCGATAGATCATGAATACGACGGCTCTCATGCAGCTATTGGTGCAAATTTTGCCAGGAAAAACGGTGAGAGTAAAATCATTGTAAATGCGATAGAAGCTCATCATGAAGAAGTTGAACCCACCAGTGTTTATGCCGTTTTAACTCAAATAGCTGATGCAATTTCCGGTGCCCGTCCCGGAGCAAGACGAGAAATGCTGGAATCTTATATGAAACGCCTGGAAAAAATGGAAGAAATTGCCAATGCAATCGAAGGTGTGAATAAATCCTTTGCTATCCAGGCAGGAAGAGAGCTTCGTATAATTGTTGACCCGATTTCTGTAGATGATGCAAAAACAGCTTATATTGCTTCTGATATTGCGGATAAAATTGAAGAAGAAATGCAGTATCCGGGTCAGATAAAAGTAACGGTAATTAGAGAAATCCGCCAATCTGCTGTGGCAAAATAGTAAAAGAAGTACAGATGAACATACTCTTTATCGGTGATATTTTTGGTAAACCAGGCAGACAGATAGTTATCAGTTTCCTTCCCAAATTGATAAGAGAATTCAATATTGATATTTGTGTAGCAAATGGTGAAAATGTAGCTCAGGGAAGAGGAATAACTAAAAAAACTGCCGAACCTTTATTCGAAGCCGGGATAGATGTATTTACCAGTGGAAACCATCTTTGGGATAAGAAAGAATCTCTTGAATTCATTAAATATGAAGAGCGCATTTGTAAACCTCTTAATTACCCTGACAAAGCTCCTGGGAATAAATACTACCTCTGCAGAACTTCGGATGGTAAGAAATTGTGTGTTTTAACTCTTTGTGCCCAAGCATTTATGCCGCCTGCTAATTCTCCTTTTCAAACTTTTGACGAATATCTTCCTATCTTAAGAAAAGAAACCAATAATATTTTACTAGATTTTCACGGTGAAGCTACAGCAGAAAAAAGAGCCATGGGCTTTTTTGTGGATGGAAAAGTGAGCGCTTTGGTCGGTACTCACACGCATATTCAAACTGCTGACGAAGAGATTCTTCCAAACGGAACTGCTTATATCACAGATGTCGGAATGACAGGTCCTCACGATTCTGTGATTGGAGTCGATAAAAAAATAATTCTCGAAAAAATGACTTCAGGTGTTCCCAAGAGGTACGAAGTTTCCAAGCAAGGTCTTCAGATAAATGCTGTTGTAATCAAATTAGATGAAAAAACAGGAAAAGCACTTAAAATAACAAGAATAAAGAGAAGCATCCATGAATAAAAAATTAATCGCTAAACCAATAATAAAAGAGATCTATGCACAATTAAAAACCGAACTAAAAAAATCTATCTACCTACCCAACTTGGCAATAATATTAATTGGAGATGATCCTGCAGCATTATTTTATGCCAAGAATCTGGAGAAAAAAGGTGCAAAAATAAGAATGAATGTCACTACTTATAAATTTGCCGACAATATCCAGCAAAAGGACCTATTGGATGAGATTGAACTTCTCAATGAAGATGATACTGTAAACGGAATAATTGTGCAAAAACCTCTTCCCGGACATTTGGATGAATCTGAAATTATTCTTAAGATTGACCCCAATAAAGATGTTGATGCTTTTCATCCTTTTAATATGGGAAATCTTGTTTTAGATGGAGAGGGCTTTATTCCCAGCACTGCTGCGGCAGTTTTAGAAATTTTGAAATTCTATGATATTGAAGTCAGCGGAAAAAATGTTGTTATTCTCGGTCGCAGCCATATTGTGGGAATACCTTTGGCAAACCTTCTTCTCAGGAAATCTAAGATTGGAAATGCAACTGTCACTGTTTGCCATAGTTACACAAACAATTTGCCGGAAATCACCAAGAAAGCTGATATTTTAATCGCAGCAATTGGAAAACCGCTTTTCGTGAAATCCAATATGATTAAAGAAAATGCAATTATTATCGATGTGGGAATAAATCTAATACAAGACGCTAAAAATAAAAGTAAATACGTTGGTGACGTAGATTTTGATGATTGCCTTGAAAGAGCTTTATTAATTACTCCGGTTCCTGGCGGTGTAGGTTCCGTAACAACAGCGATGTTACTGAAAAATGTTGTTTATGCACTTAAAAGATACCGTTAAGTTCACTGATATTCACTGGTAAACTCTAATTGTGAATTCATTGAAAAATATGATTTCTATAAAAAAATATGAAAAAATGATAATTTAGTTGACGAAAAACGTCAAAAAATTAATTAAAGATTAATTTTCTAAAATAGAATTATAATATATTAAATCAGGAGGATTAAATGTTCAAAATTAACAAATCTCTAATCTTATTTTCTTTTTTATTAATTGGGATATTGCTCATTTCATCGTGTGATGGGAGGAAAGGAAAAGTAAATCCTAATACTCCACCGGTCATTACAATCACTGATTATTTCGGTTCTGATAGTTTAGCAGGTGTTGAAGACCCCAACTTATTCCAACAAACTATTCGCTGGTCTGCTTATGATACCGATGGCGTTATCTATGGATACGCTTTCAAAGTCGTAGATGAGAATGGTAATCCACTCTATGATGATCAGGGTAATGTTACGGGAACACCTGGTTATTCCTGTGTAAATGATAGTGGTTGGGTTTATCATTATCAACTGGGTGCAGATGAATCTATTCCTTTGGAAGATCCCAACGCAATGAAAACTATCTGGACATTGCAGGTTTATGCTGTGATAAACTTTCCAGCAAATGTGAATGGAGACAGTGCAAATGTTGTTAGCACTTTTGAAGTAAAATGTATCGATAACACCGGTGATGAAAGCATTCCAGCAAGAAAATATTTTAATGCAGAATCGAATATCCCAATTGCTCGAGTTCAATCTACCAAAGGTGAAATTGACGGAGAAACTATCGGTCTGGGAATTGTATTCGAATTCCAGATTTTAGGTGATGAACCATTTATCGGGGAAATCGCAGATTATTATGAATTTATCTTACAGAAAAAAGATATATACGGAGATATTATTCCATTTAATGGTACTCCTCAGGGAGGTTACGATCTTGATATTGATGATCCTGATGATTGGATAAGCACAAGAGGTCAGGCTGATGTTTCTCACTTTACTATGACAAGATTTACTACACCTGCTTTGATCCCTAACACAATTGAAAATGATGTACCATCAGATTCTACTTACCTTACGGTAAAGGTTACCGATCTTGCTGGCATTGTTTCTGATCCAACTGAAATCAGTTTTATAATCAAAGAAGGATTCTATCCTGGTACAATCATCTATATAGCTGAAGAAAATAATGCAGGACAAAATGATACCTGGGTTCTTGGACAAAACCATTTTGTTACTTATATGGATCAGTCTATTCCAAAAGTTATTCCTTCAATTATGACAGCATCCGGTGCACATTTTGCTACTCCCTTCTGGATTGACCAGGAAGGAAAACTAACCTCGATTGGAAGCCAAGACCTTAGAGTCTATCTGCACTGGGGATGGAAGGGAGAATTCGAAACCGATCAACCGGATAAAAGAAGGGTTGGTCAGGTTTATGATGAATTGACTAATACTCCATATTTTGCAGAAATTAGATTTTTTGATGTTAGGATTGATGATGAAGCTTATGTTTATGGACCTCTTCCTGCAAGTGATTATAATGTCATAGACGATGACGGCACAGAATGGCTGAGAATTCCTATCTATCACGATATCAGCCAAAACACGAATATCTATGGTGATTACGCTTCTACAGGTTCTCACAAAGTTGAAATAAGAGCTGTTGACCTGCAAGATGTGGCAGACGAAACTCCAGCAGAATTCACTTTCTATGTGGAAGATTTTATTCCCAAAGAAGAGAAAGCAGGAATCCTCATTATTGATGACGAAGAAAATCATAATGTTTACTGTCCGGAAGATAGTGTTGATTTACTTTATGATTACTTCTTCGATGGTCAAAATGATGTTGAAGAACTTAATCGAGCTGATGTTGCTGATTTTATTGGTAATATGGGCTTATCTGCTTTGCATTTTTATAGATCCGTGTTTTCTCCAACAGACATCCAACAATATAAGCTCATTGTTTATCATTCAGATTCTCCTCTTATCAATACAACAAGTAATTTTGACAAAGAGTATGATTCCTTAAATCTATATCTTTCTGGTGGTGGGAATCTGTTATTCAGCGGTGGAGCTAATATTGTGGCTATCCAGCAAAAATGTCAGAAAGATGGTCTGCCATTATTAGAATATTTTGGTATTCCCAGAGAATTAGATGACGAAGAATTGGAAGCGGTGCATGTAGTAACTCATATAGATACTAATGGAACAGAAACTCAAGCCAATTTCTTTAAATTACAATTTATGGTTAAAGCCACTGCCACAAATGGATTTACCGATGACATTTTACTGCGACTTCCAGGTTTCAACGGCCTTGTAAACACGAAATATGCCCTTGGACCAGTAGCCTACTTCGATAATTTATTGAACGGAACTGAAACAATATTCGAATTTGGTTGTAAATTTCCAGATCCTGACGGTTCTGGCATAGATCCTAATTTCTTAGATTGGGATGATGCTTATGATACAGATCAATATCCGAATGAAGCTCAGTATGATGAATTCACTGGAAAAGCAGTTGCCATCAAATGTATTACAGAAAATAATAACTGTTACTTCTTTGGTTTTCCGCTTTCATACATGGATAAAGATAATGTGAAAGCAGCTATGCAGGTTATCATTGATGAAATTCAATAACAAAGTATAAATGATTAAAAAGCACCCGGATTCGGGTGCTTTTTTTATTTATTTCAGATTTCGCAGAAATATTGATACGGATTGTAATAGACAAATTTTTATAAAAATATTTGAATAATAATCTGATCTTTTTACTAAACTCATCCTGCTGTCCTTCTCTTTTTGATGAAAATATGAAAGATATTCCAAA
>CAYWPW010000094.1:0-7242 GCA_964460095.1 uncultured Candidatus Cloacimonadota bacterium | reverse complement strand
TGTGGTTGGAATTATCTCCGGTCTTTATCCAGCATTTGTGTTATCAGGATTTAAACCGGTAACAGTTTTGAAAGGATCATTCAAATCCGGGAAAAAAGGAACTACTCTGCGTACTTTTTTGGTAATCTTTCAATTTGCGCTTTCCATTGCACTAATTGGTTCCACAGCCGTTGTTCAGAAACAACGGGACTACATAAAAAATAAGGATCTTGGTTATGATAGAGAACAAGTGCTGTTGTTTGATATGCAGGATAATGTTATGTACGAAAACATTGAGGTTCTGCAGGAAGAACTGAAAAAGCATAGTGCTTTCGAGAAAGTGGCGACAGCCGGGAATGTGCCGGGCAGAACATTTGGTCGCACAGGAGTGAATCCGGAGGGTGCTATGGATGAAGATATCTGGATCATGAGCCGGGTCTCTTTGAGTGCTGATGCAATCGATGCTTTGGGAATGGAAATTGTTCTGGGAGAAAATTTCCTACCGGAAATGACCAGAGAGAATTTTGATGTGATCATCAATGAAACTGCAGTTAGAAAACTTGGTTGGGAAAATCCGCTGGAAAAACGCTTCTTCTTTGGTCCGCAGGATTCTACCGGGGTTTCAATTAGAGGAATCATCAAGGATTTCCATTTTATAGAAATGCATCAAAATATAGAGCCAGTCATTATTTTTCCACAAACACGGGGACCGGGAAATATTGTAGTAGCACGCATTGCACAGGGGCAAGTTGATTCTGCTATGGAGCATGTGTGCAAGATTTGGAAAGAAGTTTATCCGGATCATCCACTTTCCTACACATTTATGGATGATGAATTCAATGGTATTTACCGTCGTGATGAAGTAACCAGCAAGATAGTGAATGTTTTCTCTGGTCTAGCGATTTTTATAGCCTGCCTGGGGCTGCTGGGATTAACCAGTTTTGCCATTTCACAACGTAAAAAGGAAATAGGGATTCGTAAAACAATGGGGGCTTCTTCAATGTGCATAGTTAAAATTCTTACCTTTAGTTTCATGAAATGGGTGTTTATTGCCAATATGATAGCCTGGCCTCTCATCTATTTCAGTATGAGTAAATGGCTACAGAATTTTGCCTATCGCACGGAACTGGATATCTGGGTCTTCCTGATCTCCAGCCTGATTGGGATAATGATCGCACTGATAACGATAAGTTTGCAAACTTTCAAAGCAGCTAATTCTAATCCTGTGGAAGCTTTGAAATATGAATAGAATAACGCAAACATCCTGTTTGCGAATTGAAATTATAAATGTGAAGTGAGGAATTTAAAAAAGGAAAATAAAATGGTTAGAAATTATTTAAACATTGCATTTAGGAATTTACTAAGAAGGAAATTTTATTCTGCACTCAATATAATTGGTCTTTCAATAGGCATTTCATGCAGTTTTCTTATCTTTCTTTTTATTCAATCAGAACTTTCTTACGACAAACATTATGAAAATGCTGATAATATTTACAGGTTGGGAGTAGAATATAATATCGGTGGGAAGATAGATCGTTATTGTAATATCCCCAGACCCATTGGACCAAATTTGAAAGTAATATATCCGGAAATCCTTGAATATACACGTCTTTGCGGTGTAAATGGATTAAGAACTCATAAAGCTATGATTGAATTTGAAGGGAATAAATTCGATTGCAACAAAATATTTGCAGCAGATTCCACCTTTTTCAAAGTGTTCAGTAATGAATTTATCACTGGCAATCCCGAAGATGCACTTGTTCAGCCGAATTCAATAATATTAACAGAGAGTTTTGCAAAAAGGATCTTTGGAGCTCAGGAACTTTTTGGACAAACTGTGACAATTGATAATGATTATGAAATGAATGTGGTTGCTGTGATTAAGGATATTCCCGGAAAAACTCACATGGAATATGAAGCAATAGTTCCCTGGAACGCAGTTTACAGAGAGGGGGAAGAAAACGTCTGGTACGGATGGCATGTTTATACTTATGTTATGTTTCCGGATAATTATGATATAACAGAATTTGAAGCCAAATTTCCAGAATTTTATGAAGAATATATGAAAGAAACATTTGAAAGAGCAAACGGCACCTGTTCAATAATTTTACAACCTCTAAAGTCCATTCATCTTAATTCGCATCTAACATGGGAAGCTTATCCTAATGGAAACATTATGAACATTTATATCTTTTCGATTATTGCAATATTCTTATTGGTTATTGCCTGTATTAATTATATGAATCTTGCTACAGCAACATCTGCCCATAGAGGACGAGAGGTGGGCTTGAGAAAGCTTTTCGGTTCCTTTAGATCATCTCTGATCTGGCAGTTTATCACAGAATCAATAATAATAGCATTATTGGCAACAATTGTGGCTGTTGGTATTGCAGAATTAGTATTACCTTTGTTTAATAATCTACTCTCCAATAATGTTGAAATTAATTTCATAAAAAATCCCATATATATTATTGGCTTATTTGGACTGTCAATATTTGTTGGCTTCTTTGCCGGCACATATCCTGCATTTTACTTATCTGCCTTTGTTCCCATAAGAGTAATAAAAGGAAATCCGACAAAAGGTTCAAAAGGATCTTCATTAAGAAAAATATTAATAGTTATTCAATTCAGTATCTCAATTGCATTAATAATTGGAACCCTAATAGTATTACAGCAAATTGATTTTGCGAAAAATAAAGAACTGGGATTCAATAAAGAGAACATTATGGTTATATCCATTAAGGATACTTTAGTTGAAAAGCAAATTCCCATCATAAAAGAAGAATTTCTGTCCAATCCAGATATTACAGCAATAGCCACTTCATACAATCTTCCGGGAATTGAACTTAACCATACAACTGTATATGCAGAAAATGATGAAGGTAGTTTCGATCCTGTTGGATGTCAATTCATGCAAATTGATTATGATTTTGTAGATTTGTTGAATATGAAGATCATTGAAGGAAGAAATTTTAACAGGGAAATAGATAGAGTGTATTGGGATGGAATGTTAGTTAATGAAGCTGCAGTCAGAAAGTTCGGCTGGAAGGAAAATGTCCTGGAAAAGGGAATTTCTTTTGGTCAAGATTCCGAAGGAAACAATATTAAACTAAATGTTCTTGGCGTTATCAAAGACTTTCATGTTGGTTCGTTGCATAGTCTCATCCAGCCTATTGTTGTATTCTTAATTCCAGATGAAGGTGATGCTTTTTATCCCAGACACAAACGACTTTTTATTCGTTTGAAGAATGAAAATATTTTAGAAACTGTTAAACACATTAGAAATGAATGGAGTAGAATAGATCCCAATAATCCAATAGATTATGTATTTCTGGATGAAAATTTTGATAAATTATATAAATATGAAGAAAAACTCATTAGTCTTTTCAGTTATTTCTCATTTATTACTGTGTTCATAGCCTGTCTCGGACTTTTAGGTTTGGCTTCCTTTACTGCTGAACAGCGTACAAAAGAAATTGGAATTAGAAAGGTTCTGGGAGCTTCAGTTTCTAATATAACCTTTCTACTATCAAAAGAATTTATCAAATGGGTACTCATAGCAAATATAATTGCTTGGCCATTTGCATTTTATGCAATGAGCAAATGGCTGCAGAATTTTGCATATCGTATTCAAATTGGTTTGGGAGTTTTTATCCTTTCGGGAATTATAGCTATGCTGATAGCAATATGCACTGTTAGTTATCAGGCAGTTAAAGCAGCAAATGCTAACCCGGTGGAAGCGTTGATGTATGAGTAAAGAAAATATTTTTTTACAAATAAAGGAGGAAAAATGAGAGCGATAAAACTCTCAATAACTCTTTTCATAATCCTATTTTCTTTAGATAGTTTAAATGCTATTAACAACATGGAGCTTATGAGAAAAGCTCAGAGTCTTCGCAATGAAGGCAAGTATATTGAGACTGCTGAACTATATGAAAATTTCATTCAGGATAATGGACATGATGCTATATTATATTATAGTGCAGCCTGTGCTAGAGCCTTAACTGGAAATATTGATGCTGCGTTGGAGAATTTGCATTTATCTATTAAACATGGATTGTTAGAAGTTGAATGGCTTAAATCTGATGAGGATTTTGTAAGCATTAGAAGCGATGAACGTTTTGATGATTTAATAACCGAGCTTGAACAAAAGATTAAGATTCTGGTGAGTGAACTTCCCCAAAAACATAATGAAGATGAAATCATTAAATTGCCTGAACCATTTATTGATAGCGACACCTCTCTCGAAAAAACTTTAGCCGAACGCAGATCTATTAGAAAGTTTGATAATGAACCAATTTCTTTAGACGATATTTCTCAAATACTTTGGGCGGCTTATGGCATAACATATCCAATACCCGATGGACCTGAATTTTTAAGAGGAGGTTTAAAAACCGCACCTTCGGCTGGAGCGCTCTATCCTTTGGAATTGTATGTCGTTGCAGGAAACGTGTCAAACTTACCAGCCGGTGTATATAAATATCTGCCGGAACCTCATGCTCTCACCCGGGTTTTGGAAGGAGATAAAAGACAGCCATTGTGTAATGCCGCCTTGCAGCAACCGTGGGTTTTGGAAGCTCCAGCTTCGATTGTGTATTCAGCAATTTTTAGTAGGACCACTGATAAATATGGCGAGAGAGGAAGAGAACGTTACGTATACATGGATTTGGGGCATTCTGCCGAAAATATCTATCTTCAAGCAACCGCACTTGGTTTGGGAACAGTTGCAATCGGGGCTTTTTCTGATGTCCAATTGAAATTAACTATACATATGACAAAAGAAGAAGAACCCCTTTATATCATGCCGTTGGGAAAGGTAAGACATTGATTTTATCAAAATGAAAGTGATAATTTTTCCTGATTCTGGTTTAAATAGTATTTTAACAAAAAATCGGATTTTCTTTTAAGATCTTTTAAAGCATAATAATTTGAACCGGGTTCTGGCGGGAACCGGTTTTAGATGAAGTTGAATTAAAAAATTAGTCCAACATCCTCAACTGCTGATTTTTCAACACAAATGGGTAATTTATTCAACTTCTTAAAATTATGAGTCCTTAATTATAATCATACAGGTAATCGATTAGAAATATGATAATCAAAAAAAAATGGAATTAATTTTAGCTGAAAACAATGAAAATAAGAGAGGTAAAAATGAAAAAAACAGTATTCCTTATTACGATTCTTTTGTTCATCAATCTTCTTTCTGCTGACAATGTAAACGAAAACAGCCGTGTAGATACTTTGGAAACGATTAACAGTTTTTCACATCTTGGAGATTTTCATACAATCAACTATGTGGGAGATTATGAGTACATTTTAGATTTTCTCGATGATCTCTATCTGGGTGGACAAAGTGAGCTAAGTGACCACTTTGGATGCAGCCTGTATTCCGGGCTTGGAGATGCGGATAATATATTTTTTGGCAGAAACTTCGATAATCCGCAACAGGATGTCTTGGTGGGAAAGTACGCTGCTCCGGATTGTTATGAATCAATCGCAGTGAATAGATTAGCAGATATGGGACTGCCTTTGGGAACTAATTTTACTAATCTCTCACCACAACAGGAACTGTTGCTTCTGCGTGCCCCATATTTCGCTGCTGACGGTATGAATTCGACGGGAGTCGCTGCCGGACTGGCTTATGTAGAGAGTGTGCCCGTACAGGTCGATCCAAATAAAGATTCGATTTTTATCACAAGGTGGGTTAGAGAGATTTTAGATCACGCTGCCAATGTGGAAGAGGCAATTCAAATTACAAACAGCTATAATGTTCTAGATAATATGTTTGGACAAAACACTCTATGCCATCATTTACTGGTAACAGACAGCAGTGGAGCTTCAGTGATCCTGGAGTATCATGATGGAGATTTTATAGCTATCAATCCAGAAGTTGACTGGCAGGTTCTCACAAACACACCTATTTATAATGTTCCCCTGCAGCAGCTTCTTGCTCAATGCTATCGGTACGAATTGCTTTATAATGCACTTGATGCGCAAAATGGAGAGATTGTTGATTGGAGAAATGGATTGGATATTTTAGAATTACCAACCTGGGGAAATTTGGTGAACGGTACACAATGGTCTAATCTTTTTGATTTGAATGAGAACTTCATGTATCTTTCACTTTATCGTGATTTTGATAATATCGCCAGAGTCCATGTTGAGAACTTTGAGTTTCTTAATTTTGGAGAGTTTTTCCTGGATGACCTGGTGATTCTAGATGAAAATGGAAATGGTATTGCAGAACCGGGAGAATGGGTTTATTTTGTGTCGTTCATTTCTGCAGATTTTCTTTCAACTGGTGTAATGGGCCAATTATCTTGTGAAGAACCCGAAATCGAGATAACCAGTGGCAATTATTCTTTTGGTGATCTTTTTCCGAATCAAAGTACTTCCAATGTCACACAACCGTTTTCATTTAATGTTTCAGAAAATATTAGCGTTCAGCAGATCGAGATCGTTATGCAGTTGACTACAGATTATGGTTATGAAGATGAAGTGATAATTCCCTTCGATATTGGTGGTGTAATTGCAGAAGAAACAATTGTGAAACCGGGTGTAATTAATTTGCAGAATTATCCCAATCCTTTTAATCCAAGCACTACCATTTCTTTCACCACAGAGGACATAAAGAGCGCAGAGATTGAAATATTTAACATCAAGGGTCAACTCATTAAAACCTTAAATGTAACCTTAAGACCCGAGTCTTCGCTCTGGAAAGGGTCAGTTGGGTGGAACGGAACAAATGATGCTGGAAAACCGGTTTCTTCAGGAGTTTATCTATATAAACTCAAAGCTGGGGAATTTACTCAAACAAAGAAAATGTTATTTATAAAATAATTTAACTTTATAGGAGAAAGGATGAGAAAAGTATTTATTTATTCAACTTTATTAATGTTGATTTTATTATTTTCAGTAGAATCTGCATATGCCCAGAATTTATTAAATCAACCTGAAAGTGTAACCTGGGATCATATCAATGAGCAATGGTTGGTTTCTAATTATGCATCTGGTGAGATCGTAGCTATTGATACGACCGGAGAACAATCAATCTTTTCCGATTTATTAAATTCAACAGTTGGGCTGAAAGTTCATGATGATAAGCTTTATGCTGCATCCAGTGATGGAGTGGTAATATTCGATTTAGCAAGTAGCTACTTTGTAGGTTTGGTTAACATTCCCGAAGCTTTATTATTAAACGATCTTGAGTTTGATTCCCAGGGAAATCTTTTTGTTTCAGATTATGGGGATAACAAAATTTAC
>CAYWPW010000093.1:0-7280 GCA_964460095.1 uncultured Candidatus Cloacimonadota bacterium | reverse complement strand
GGGATAAAACCTTTATTGTTCTTTCTGCTAAAGATTTTCTCTTTTTTGGAGAGATTGGACTATTGGAATCTCAAAAACGTACTGCAACTGTTACTGCTTATACAGATTGCGAGCTTTATACTTTAACCCGCAAAGATTTTATGCAAATTTGTAAAACATACCCCAGCATTGGTTTCAGAGTAATTATAGAAATCGCTTTGAAATTATCCCACTTAGTAGAAAAAACCAATTCTGATATTCTAAAACTTACCACAGCATTAATTTATGCTTTAAGATAGATATCGCTAATAACATTTGAAATTTATTTGATATTTGAATTTTTATTAGAAAGTGGAGATTATATGATTAAAAGTACAATTATCAGTATTTTAAAACAAAATCTACCTGAACTGCAGCGAGAATATAAAATAAATTTCAAATGTTATTTGGTTCTTATTCCAAAAATCAGCAAAATCCTGATAGTGATGTAGATATATTAGTAGATTTCAATGAAGTCATAAACTTGATTCAATTTATAAAATTAAAGAACGCTCTATCAGAAATGCTGAATATGAATGTTGACCTGGTAATGGAAAATGCATTAAAAAAAAGAATCAAAAATAAGATATTAAAGGAAGCTGAATCGATATGAAAAGAGATTTTGTTCTTGTACCCAAGATTTACTTGGGAACATATTGGTGGCAAAATTTATCTTTGCTTCTAATTGCATTCCCGAGTACAGCTTAGGAATGAGAGGATGTCCAGAAAGCTTTCTGGATGAATGGGACGGATTTTATAAACGAAAGGAGAAAATTATGTTGAAAAATTTAAGAAGTCTTAAAATCTTTAAAGTAATATCCATCTTAATTTTATTTGCATTATTAGTAGGATGTGCTGCTGTTAAACCACCAAGCCCAATATCTCTTAATCAAGTTCAAAGTAATAAAACAGGTGAGAAGCGTGGTATTGCTGTTGTAGGTGTAATTACTTGGGAAACGAAATTGGTTATTAGGCAAAATGTTGAAGTTACTAACATAATAAAAAAAAAAGCTAAAACTAATAGCGTTGATATAATAGAAATGGGGAATATAAAAAACGACCAAGCTATAAAAAATGCCTTGAAAGGACATTACAAAGCATTAATCTTAATAAAAAGTGACGTACGAGTAAAAAGATCAAATATACCATTAAAGTGATTGATTTTGAAATGAACAAAATGATTTATGAAGAAACATTTATTCATAAACAAAGTTTAGCTACTATCCTTGGTTGGGGTGGTTTATTAATTGATATTCCAACATTCTTTGTATTAGGATTATCAATTAAATCCATTGCGTTTGTATTTTCTAATCAAGAATTAGAATTTGAAACAATGATTGATTCTTATAAATCAATATTATTGCCAATAAATAATGGTATAATTCCAGCCATACAAAATTCAAATATCCGGAATAAATTTAAAAAGCCGTCTTATCTTTGTCGTGAAATATTAGGTGGTAAAAATCAAAAGCCCTCAAACCTTAATTTAATAGTAGAATTCAGCGATAAAAATACTTATCATCCCAATAATATTCTTGAAGCTGGTGAGAGCGGTGAATTAACAATAAAAATTAATAATAATGGAAAGGATATTGGTCCTGCTTATGAAACAAATCTTATTTTTAATAGTGATAATCCTTCGATTATCATTGAATCAAAAAGGATAATCGGGGAAATAGCTCCGGAAAAATCAAAAGAAATTACAATCCCAATACTATGCGACCTTAATGCCCTTGATGGAACTGCCACAATTACAATAAACGCAAAAGAGAAGCGAGGCTATGATGCTCAACCTGTTCAAATTGTTATCCCGGTCGGATATATTGAAAAACCGGACCTTGTCATTTCCGATGTAAAACTTAACGATGCAAATCTGGGTTTGGCTAAAGGTAATGGAAATAATATTCCGGAGAATGCGGAAACAATTGAATTGATTGCTTATATTGAAAACAGAGGCAAAGGTGTTGCTCTCGGCTCATCTTTAGATTTAGATAATATTACAAGAGGAATTAATATAATTGAAAATCATGTGGATATTGGCAGAATTGAACCGGGTGCCACTGAAAAAGCAAAAATAGTTATATATATTCTGAGAGAGTTTTCAGGAAATTCTTTTGAATATACATTTAATGTAAATGAAGTTCGTGGAGCTTGTCCAACTATAACTAAAAATGGTGGTTTCTCTATTGGACAACTCTCACCAATTCTAACATATACTTTTACTTTTCCTGATGATTTGAAAAATGATGGTTCGGGGCAAATTACAATCGTAGCAAGTAATAACGGTCAATTAGACGCAAATGGAGTAATATTGAAGGTAAACGAAAGCGAACCTGAAGTTACTCTTGAAAATAACATTTTCAACATCGGCACATTACAAAAAGGAAAATCAGGGACACCACTTACTACGACTATTTATGTTCAACGAACTTTTTCAAAACCAACTTTATCAATGACAATCGAATTAACACAAGATGGAAAAGATTTCAATCAAATAATTGAAACAAAGATAATTCCAATAAATCTTATTGAATCCGAACTTCAAATTGTTGACAGGTCGAATTTGAATGAACAGGTTATGCAAAACACAATTGGTGCTGAATTATTATTGGCTGTGGATAATATCGGCAAGTTGGATGCGAAAGATGTTAAAATTAGTGTCTATACTTCAGTTGATAAAATCAATTTTCGTAGAAGTATGGCAAATATCGGAACTGTTCGAGCCAATGCATCTTCAGATATTGAGAAATTTATTTTTGACGTTCCACAAGGTGTTTCTGTTGGTGGATTTACTATTCAAATAAATGTAACTCAAAAAGATTTTCCACCTGTAGATAAAATTCTAAATTACAGAATTAAAGAGCGAGGAGCATTGATTACAACTGTAGAACCGGATAAACAAAATGAATTTATTTCGATTTCTACCGATTCGGGTAATCAACCTTCTGAAATAATATCTAATATCAATAATGAGCAGATTGTTTATTCATCTATTCTTCCAATTAATATTTCCGTTTTCGATAATGATGGAATCTCATCCGTGAGTATAAACCTAAATGGCAAAAATATCCTTAATTCGCAAACAGATCAATCTGCTCGAAAGAGTGATAAATCAATTCAGTACAATACCACAAGAACAGATTTAATTGAGGGAGAGAATATTATAGAAATTGTTGCTGAAGATAATCAAAATATTCTTGAAAATAAAACTATTAAGATTATTTATAGACGTACTGAAGATTTGATGACAAAACTTGAACCACCTTTTTCTGATGTGGATATTGATTTGCCTAAAGGAAGATCAAATCCCAATTCTGCTGCTTTAATTATTGGAATTGAGAATTATCAAAATGTCTCACCAGCTTTATATGCTGATCGGGATGCAATTGCTTTCAGAGAGTATTGTATACAAACATTAGGAATCCCGGAAGAAAATATAGTATTCCTGATAAATGAAAAAGCTACTTTAGGTCAAATAAGAAAAGGAATAAGAAATCTTGGTCGTCGCACCTCCGAAGGAGGAGATGTTTTTGTTTTTTACAGCGGTCATGGAATTCCTGATCAAGATGGAAATGCTTATCTTTTACCACAAGATGGTGATGTTGATGATCCGGAAGCTATTGTTGATGTTTGCTATCCGATGCAAGAATTATATAATAAATTAGACAAACTGGATGCTCGTCATATTACAATGTTTATTGATGCCTGTTTTCCGGAACCGACCAAAATGATGATGCCATTATTGCTTATGCAAAACCAGTCATGATATCTGTAGACCCAACTAAATTTGGTTTTGCATCAGGTAAAATTACACAGTTAAATTCATCTACAAGCACCCAATTCAGCACAGTTTATGATAAGAAAAAGCACGGTGTTTTTACCTATTTTCTTCTGAAAGGCTTAAAGGGTAAAGCTGATAATAATAAAAATAAAAAATTAACTTTTGAAGAATTAGCTGATTACGTCTCTCGGGAAGTCACAAAACAGGTGCGTTTGTCTGGTCGGAGTGAGCAGACCCCAACTGTTAATGGCGAAAATCGAAAAGGTGTAATTGTCAGATATTGATTTGAATATGGAAAAAATAAAAACAGATTCTTGTTCATAAGATTTTCTTGGAGACATACTTGATTGCAAAGTTCAACTTTGCTTCTAATTGCATTCCCAAGTATAACTTAGGAATGAGATAATTTTTTGAAATTTGAAATTTGTCATTTATTTGATATTTGGATTTTGAAATTTATTTGTTATTTGAAATTTGTATTTTGTCATTTATTTTTACAGGAAATTTAGATTATGAAAAATATTAAGAACATCTGTATGCTCAGCACTCACGGCTATTTTGACTCTATTCCTCAATTGGGAAGAACTGATACTGGCGGACAGGTTGTTTATGTTCTGCAATTGGCAAAAGCTTTATCTCTGCTTAATATCAAAGTTGATATTTATACTCGCTGGTTTGAAAAATCTAAAAAACAGATTGAACAGGTTCCAGGTTATCCGAATGTGCGAATCATACGAATTCCAGCAGGAAATTGGGAGTTTGTTCCAAAAGAAAAAATCTACGGAATTCTCGATGAACTGGCACAAAACATGATCGATTTTATTCAGAGAAAAAAATGGGATTACGATCTTTTTCATGCTCATTATGTGGATGCAGGAATTGTTGGGATCAATGTCGCTGCTTTCTTTAAAAAGCCTTTATTTTTCACAGCTCATTCAATTGGAGCCTGGAAAAAAGAACAAATGGGCGGTAATGCTGATGAGATGGAAAAAAAGTATAATTTCCAGCATCGCATTGCTGAAGAACTAAGAATTTTCAAAACTGCAAAAGCAAACACAGTAACCAGTCTTGTTCAGGAAGAAAAACTGGAACAACTCTATAAATTCAAATCTGATAAAACTGCTGTAATCGAATGTGGAACAGACGTACACAATTTCAAACCTTTAGCTCCAAATGAAAAAAAGATTAAAACAAATCTACCGGGTAATTATATTTTCTGCCTTAGTCGTATTGATACGAACAAAGGTCACGACCTGCTTTTGGAAGCTTTCAATTTAGTAAAGGATGAAATCGCTGATATTTCTCTGGTTATTGGAGGAGGTTCTTCAAAACCACAAAAGCGTGAAAAAGAGATTTTTACTCAGATGAGAAAAACTATTTCAGCACATAAGATGGATGATAGAGTACAGATTCTCGGTTATATCCCGGATGAACTTCTGGTTCCCTATTATCAGCAAGCAAGACTCTTCGTTCTTCCATCTCTGTTTGAACCTTTTGGAATGACCACTACAGAAGCAATGGCGTGTGGTACTCCAGTCGTTGCCTCAAAATTTGGTGGCATTAGAAATGTAATTGAAACTGGTAAAAATGGTATTCTGATAAATCCTGAAAATCCAAAGGAATTTGCTTCTGCTATGATTGACCTTCTTAAAAATCCTGAAAACGCTAAAAAAATCGGAATAGATGGAGCAGACTTAGTGAAGACAAAATATAGTTGGGAAGCAATTGCTGAAAGACACATAAAGTTTTATCTAAGAAATCTGAATTGAACTTAAAGCAGCGTTTTAAATTTCTAAATCCGAATTACTAATTTCTAATCAGTTATTTGTCACATAGCTCCCGCTGTGTGAAATGGATACATTGCATAGCTGGAGCTATGCAACGAAAATGGAAAATCTGACTTGGACTAAAAAACTAAATCAAATGGGTCAAATATGAAAATAAAAGTACTGTTGATTTGTTTCATAATTTTCATATTAAGTTGCAGCAATTCTAAAGTCATCAAAGTATCCTCTACAGAAGAATTAGAATCTCTATTCGAAAATCCTCAATATTTTATTGAAGTACAATTAACATCAGGAGAATATTTCTTAAATGCCAAAAGTATAATTGATTCAACTTGCGGAAATTGTGAAGACCCAAACATTCCTATTCCTGCAACTGCTGGATTAATAATTTCCGGGAAAAAAATAAAATTGATCGGACCAATAGATAAATCTGCTATCATTTATACAAATTCAGGATATGGCTTGTTCGTCAAAAATTGTGATGACTGTATCATTGAAAACCTATCAATCACAGGTGGAATTCGTGATACATCTGCTTTTGCCAGTGATGCTGCAATTGTGGTAAAAAACAGCAATGCAATAATCAAGAATAATAAGATATATAAAAATCTTGGTGATTCACTACTCATCTCCAAAAATATTGTTGGAATCATGGGAATCTGTGGAAGGGAAAACTCAGAAATTGAAATAATCGAAAATGAAATTCTTTGTAATTCGTGGGATGGAATTGCTCTTTACCGAGATTCCAAAGCTTTAATTTTTCGAAACATAATAGATGGAATTGATAAAAGTGGAGATCGAAAACCTACAGGTGGTCGTGGAGTTGGAATCGGTGTAACCTGGAACGCCAAAGCTATTATCGAAGAAAACCTCGTTACTCGTTATTGGAAAGGAATCGGCATTTTCGTGGATTCAAACTGCACAATCCGCAACAATATCGTTGAAAATTTAATAACCTGGGGTATTGCTTTATGGGATGCAGGAAAAGGGGAACCTGTTGCGAAAATCGAAAATAATATCATTTATGATGTGGGAGCTTGTGGTGTCTCGATTACACGTTCTCAGGCAAGTGAAGAACCCGGATATTTGATTGGCAATATCATTGTAAAAGCTGCTCAAGATTCTGCTTATGATTCTCAAGATTATTACTGTTATCAATGTGCGTTGGCAGAACACGATGTTCCAATAAATTTTGAAATTCGAGAAAATCTTTTTTTTAATAATCGCAGAGCAACTGATGATTTACCAAATTATGATCTTTCAGAATACGAATTTTATGAGCAATTTACTACAAAAAACCAAAATTGGAATTCAATCCCAATTTACAAAAAATCAATATTTTATAAGGACTTATTTGAATAGCATAAAAATAACAGAGATTTTTTTTCTTCCTTGTCATTCTTTTAAAACTGGAGTCTATAAAGACAATGAAAGTAGATTCCCAATCTAGCCTTCGTACAACTTTGGCTTGGCAGGCAAGTTGAGAATGACAATATAAGTACTTTAAATTTGAATCTTGGAATATTAGAATTTTGTTTACAATAAATAACAACTTCATTTTTTATCTTTGTGGAAATTTGAAAATATGAGTAATAAAAAATTAGTGAAAAATATCGGTGCAATGTCATCTGCAGTTTTTATCAGCCGCATTTTTGGACTTGTTCGCGATATTGTGATGACCAGTTTTTTTGGTA
>CAYWPW010000092.1:0-7310 GCA_964460095.1 uncultured Candidatus Cloacimonadota bacterium | reverse complement strand
CTGAAGGAAGATCTTCGGGATCTAAAGATATGAAGACCGGGATATAGTCTGCTTCTTCTTCAAAAGTAAAATCTTGAGATTCAGGAACAATATATTTTTCCCGGGATTCTACAAAATTCCAAGTGAATAAGGGTACATCTTCTGTGCAATAGACAATAACCATATCACCCGGACTTATAGTGTAAGGAACACGCGGCCAACCACCATTCTCTTTTTTGATCGCCCAATGTTGTGTTCTAATCCCGGTAAAATTGTCCAGATATCCGGTAAATCCGCCAAAAGCATCGTAAATATGCTGCGTTTCTTCCAGAAAATATCCTATCCAGTTCCCTTGATTTTCTCCATATAGAGGAAATGTAGTATCTTCCGGACAGCGCACACCTGTTACAGTGAACGAACAAGCATTCCAGGTGTGGAATTTGTATCCATAGGGGCTGGTAAATAAGTGATCCAAATTTTGTTGTGTTGGATGAAATGAAATATATAGTTCAGAAGAATTTGGAGAGTGAGGTTTGAACCAAGCTTTATCTAGTTCATCAATATCAGAAATTGGAGCGAGGAAATTAATCGCTTCATTATCATCTTGTTCGGAATAGAGGATATCGAAGGAGAGCCATTTCCAGCCGCAATCCGGTATAATACCCTGACGAGGAAAAGTGTAGGTTTTGATTTCTGTTGCATCACATTGAATTACACTTACATTACTAAATCCAAAATTACCTGCATAAATTTTATTATTTGCTGAATTATATACAAGTGAATTTTCTATTATTACCCCTTCAAAAATCAAAGGTAATTGCTTTTGTTCAAGGGAAATATTAGAATAAACCTCGTCATTATTACAATCTATTACACTTATATACATTTCAAGATTATTGGCAGCTAAATTATGTATATAAATTCTATTATCTTGAGGATTGAACAATAATGATCGATTAATTCCCTCTAAATTAATTTCTGCGATAATTTCATCCTGCTCACCATCAATTACAATTACTCCCCCACTTCCCAATAATAAATATAGTTTATTAAGAGTAGAATTATATGTAACTGTATGCGCATCAATATTGTATATCGTAGAAATAATAGCATCAGTAGCACCATCAATTATGATCACTGTGTCACTACTTCGATTAGTACAATAAATTTTATTATTATTTGAATTATATGTTATTGAACTTGTTTGACCTCCAATGTCAATTTCAGTAATAATAGTGTTATCATTTGCATCAATTACAAGAACTCTATCAGGAGATGCTTTAAAGATATAAACCTTATGATTTTCTGGGTTATAAGCAAAATAAATAGTCGTAGATGATGTGTTCAGAGTTGAAATTATTTGATCAGTTGCTGCATCAATAATATGGATACCACCCCAGCCTGTACCATAAATTTTGTTATTGGGACATTCATAAAGACGAGCTGTTTTAGTATTCGTCGGAATCGGAATTGTTGTTATAACCTCGTCTGATTGTCCATCAATCACAATTACTACGTCATTTTCACTATCTGAAACATAGATTTTATTATACTCATAGTTATAAACACAAGAACGTAATCTAGAACCTACATTTAATATATTAATTATTTGATTTGTTTCTCCATCTATAACGTTGAGAAAACTGTTCTCATTTTGAGAGCAATATTGAATAAAGTAAATTTTATTGTTCGTATAATTATAACATCCTGAAATTACACCTCCACCAATTTGATTTAATGTAATTAAATTACAATTGTTATTGAAAACTGTTGCTGTGCCTTCGTTTAAATTAGCAGATATTATTGTATTCTCTACAGAATTATACGCAAGTCTAAAACTTTTTCTACCGCTATTATTTACATCTCCCAGTATTAAATTGCTTGTTCCATCAATTATGATAATAGCGTCATTACCACCACACAAAATATGGTTATCTGAAGGATTGTAGGCTAAACTAATAGCATGCCCTAATACATATGTTGTAATTACTTCATCATTGTTCCCATCAATAATTATTAATCCATAAGCTAAATTATCAGTATCGTAGCCTGTACAATATATCTTATTATCAACAGGATTATAAGTCATAAGTGTTATGTGCTCGTATGGTACATCTATATAATCTATGAAAGTGTTGTTTATACCATCAATAACTGCTACGGAATAGTTTTCATGACTACCCACATATACTTTATTTGATATTGGGTTATAAGTAATCGCACTTGCTTGTCTGGGCTGCCATATGTAAGCAATCTGAGAAAAGTCATTAGTGTTTAAAACTCGTACTCCCCAGCTTAAACTCAAGAAGATTTTATCGCCCGATGGATTACAAACTAGGTCATAAATACCAGACGTAGTGTTATACTCCATTAGAAACTCATTACTTAATCCATCAAAAGCTTTAATCTTTCTATAAGTAATCCAGTCATTTAGAGACCAATAGATTCTATTAGTAGCCTCATTATAAATTACGGAAGTAATAGCTAAATTTAATATCTCTGATGCTGTGTGAATAGTAAGTACTTCATCTGTAGAACCATCAATAATAAATAATTGCCCACTATCTGTTGCACAGTATATTTTATTGTTAATAGGATTATATGCGAGTTTGTGTTCAGATCCAAGACTCCAGTGATCTATATCAAGTATTGTTCCTGTTTGACCTGTATTAATTGTAGTTATCCTGCTGTTGTCCTCTCCATCAAAAACTACTAACCTTCTACTTCCATAAAGGTAGTATTTGTTATTAACTGAATTGTAACACACATCTTGTGGTAGTACACCACTTTCGTCATCTTGCATCCATATAGTGGCATCTAAAACGATATCGTCAGATGAAGGTCCCTGATTAATGGAACCATCAGAGTACAAGAAATCACCGTATTCATAACCGTATTCATCATCTCCAAAGCAAAAGTACTTTTTAATTATATTCCCATCTTCAGTTTCTAATTTAATTAGAATTGTTCCATCAGTTAGTTCAATTATTGTCGTATTTACTCCGTTTGTTTGAGCTAAAATCATTATTGATGAAAGCATTAATAATGCTAAGACAAATATTTTTTTCATCTCTCCTCCCAGAAAAATTATTAAATCCATTTAGACTAAATAAGAAAATAATTCAAGTAATTTTTTCCATCTAAATAGGATGGATTAACGGTTTTCAGCAGATAAATAAATCTACTGGATTTAATTATCGATATTATATTTTTTTCAACATTTGTATCTTCCATTTTTTTTTTTACTTACCATTGTTCCTTCCCTACAGGGATAAAGTAAGAAGTATTCTCATCAATATCAGAAGGAATGTCAAAACTTAAAATCAGAAAATGAATTTCAAAAAACTCTCTGTTCGGAGAATTATCACAGAAAGAAAAATAAAATAATGAATTTATTTTGTCCAATAAAAAATAGATATTTAACTTTTATAAACATATAATTAACAAATTTAGAAAACTTAACGATATCATCTAATGAAAAAAAAATCATAATTTTACCTAATAGAAAGATTATTTAAATAAACTAACTGCATTTCCTGAACCAAATTCGATAAAAAAACAAGAAAGATTGAAATGTGATCATAATTCTTTGAAAAAAAAAGAATTATGATATTTTTTTATTTTTTTGTTGAAAAATGAATAGGAATTAGTTTCTTTTTTTCTGTGTCAAAAAGGGACAAAATGGGACAAAATGGGACAATTTGACACAAAATTATTTTTTGAAAAATTTATAATTTCTGTAATAACTTTCCCAAACTTATATTTTAGATTCCCGCTTTCGCGTGAACGACACATTTTTTTCAACCTTGAAAATACTTTACGCACATAGGAACTCTTTCAAATAGACCATTTCAACGGTTTTGTTGGTTTCTGAGTTTTAATCCTGAAAAGATTCAGCAGGAAGAAGAGTCTTTTAAATCTTTTCAAGGTTCAAAAAGAAACTTAATAACTTGACTTTAGATGTTTCAATCTTTTCCTTGCTGAAATTGATTTTTTACAGATTTTCCTGGAGTAAAAATGGCAAATCTTTTTGGTGGAGAATATCATGAACATTCAAATTCGTGGTATTTTAAAAGTACGATAATTAAGCTAAAAAAAGATGATTTGACATATAAAAAATATCTTGATGAAAATGAAAATGTAGTTTTTGATTTTACCTCTGAAAATCGCAAAATATTTTCTGCAAAAGTCGAAATTGTCTATGATAAAACTAACAAAATAATTCTGAGTCAGAAATGTTCTGAATGCACTGAAGATAAATGCAAACATTTTCTTTCAGTAATAAACTATTCCTACAAATATCTAACAACGGATATTCTGGAAAAAAAAGTAATTCAAACCTATCAAACCAAATTGCTGGATTATAATGAATACTGGCAGCGAGTAGTTTTAAATGCTAAAATCGAAATTGCAAATATTTTTAACCAGGAAACAGATAAAATCAGGTTTTCCCTGAAAAGCTATCTTCCGATGAACATTCGTTTAATCTCCATTTTATTGGCACAAAAAAAATATAAAGAGGAAGATATTCCGGAAATTCCAAAAGCAAAAAAACAGTTAAAAGCTCTTTCAGATGAAGAGATCAACCTGCTGATACTTTTGCAAAATAAAAAATGTGCTTTTAGTAAGAAAGGAGTTTTTTTCTCGATTTACAAAAATGATTTTATCCATTTTTTTCAGGTGCTAAAATCTTTACAGAATAAAATATACATCAAAGAAACAGGTGACAGATTCCATTTTTCCCCTGAAGAATTCAGGATAAATTTCCAGGTAAATAGATCATTGGAGAATGACTTCATCCTGAAAATTTCAAGAGGTGAGCAAATCTCTGCTTTCTTCGTTGGAAAAACTACATACGTTTTCAAAAAAAACGAGATTTTTTCTATTAATTTACCATTTTCAAAAGACATAACAACTCAAATTTTCCGGGGAAATTACAGGGTAAAAAAAGAAGACCTTGTATATTTATCGTCTGTTGTAGCTCGTCAACTTGGATTGATCAAATGCTATCTGGATTTTGCCAGCGATATCACAATTCCCAAGGTTTATCATAATACTCCGATAATTACATTTGAACTGAAAAAAGAGAACAAGCAAATAATTATGGATGGCATTTTAGATTATGAAAATGGCATAGAAATTCCCATGTCTTTGATTCGATTTCCTGCTGAGCTGGTTCGTTTTGATCAGGATGGAGAAGTTGCCTGGTTCTACATTCCACCTCAAACCAAATACCAGATTTTCAATTTTGTGCAAAGATTACCGGAATCTCAAACAAACAGGTTGGAAGAAAATTCTCAACTTGTTTTTGATGGAGATGAAAACATCACGATCCTCAAGGAAACAATTTTTGAATTTACCGATCCTTCCTGGAACATCATTCTTTCTGAAGATTTGAAAAAAGAATTTGTTTATAAAGTTCATTTGAAACCGATGATTCAAGCAAAATCTTCCGGGAAAATCGATTGGTTCGAATATGAAGTGAAATATCAATATAAAGATGTGGATTTCTCTCATGAAGAACTGAGGAAATTCTTCACATCCAAAAAGAAGTTCATGAAATTGGATGATGGTAGAATGCTGTTTTTTGAAAATAAAGAAGCTTTTCTGGAAGTGGAAAAATTGTTGAAGAAAAGCGAGAAACTACCTTCTGAAGCTTACAAATTATCCGTTTATAATCTGCCCTACATTTACCAGCTTTCATCGATAAATAAAGCCATCAAAATATTTGGCGACGATTTTCTGGAGGAGATGTTTTATGCGATATTAAAGAGAAAACTCTCCAAAGAACCACAACTTGCAAGTTTTTTAAAACCCATTATGAGAAGCTATCAAAAAGCCGGTTATCAATGGTTGAAAATGCTGCAAAACTATCATCTTTCCGGTATTTTAGCAGATGATATGGGACTTGGAAAAACGATTCAGGCTATTTCAGTTTTATCCGATTTACCTCAAAATTCAAGATCGATTGTAATTTGTCCGAAAACACTTTTGTTCAATTGGGCTGCAGAAATAGAAAAATTCAATAAAAATCTTACTTTTATAATTTATGAAGGTAATCAAAAGGAAAGAAAAAAAATATTGGAAAATCTCAATGTGAATATCCTTTTTACCTCTTATTCCATTATTCAGAATGATATAAAACAACTTTCCGAAATTGATTTTGAATTCATTATTCTTGATGAAGCTCAACATATAAAAAACGCTTCTGCTCTGCGCACGAAAGCAGTGAAAAAACTCCGTTCAAGAAATAAAATGGCTCTTTCCGGTACACCCATAGAAAATAGTCCCACAGAACTTTGGTCTATATTTGATTTCCTGATGCCCGGATATTTACCTCCTTTAAGGAGATTCAAAAATGAATTTTTGAGCCAGGATGATGAAAAAAAAGCAATTCAGGATAAATTGAAAATGCTCATTTCTCCTTTTATTTTAAGAAGGAAAAAAAGAGATGTTCTTATTGAACTTCCGGATAAACAAGTTCAGATTGCCTATTGCAAAATGACGGAAATTCAGGAAAAGATGTATCTTCAGGTTTTGGAGAATGTGAAACAAAGCTTCCTTCAAACAAGAGAAAGAGGATATTTTATTCATATTTTAGCTGCTCTAACCAGACTTCGTCAAATTTGTAATCATCCCATCCTGATCGATAAAAATGTGAAACCAAAACCTGAGTTTTCAGGAAAAGTCGAACTGCTGCAGGAAATCATTTCCGATGCTTTGGAAAGCGGTAAAAAATTGCTCATATTCAGCCAATTTGTTCAGATGTTGAAAGTTCTAAAAGATCTTACTGAAAAGATGAGAATTCCGTATGAATATATGGATGGTTCCACAACCAACAGACAAAAGCGAATTGATAATTTTAATAATAATAACAATATCAGGATTTTTCTGATCAGCTTTAAAACCGGTGGTTATGGTTTAAACTTAATTGCTGCAGATACTGTGATTATCGTTGATCCCTGGTGGAATCCTATGGGTGAAGATCAGGCAATAGATAGAGCACATCGCATTGGACAAACTAAAAAAGTAAATGTTTATAAGATTATTACAAAAGGAACTATTGAAGAAAAAATCCTTTATTTGCAGCAGAGTAAAAGAGAAATGTTCGAACATATTATTGAAGAAGGTCAGAATATCATCAAAAATATGAATTCGGAGCAACTGCGGAAATTGCTGGAATATTAGTAATTGAAGATTGAATATTTAATATTGAATATTTTTCCGCAAACTTTTATGATCAGTATTACGCAGAGCATTGGAACAAGGTTTTTTTAATTATGAATTATTTCTATTCAGTTGAAAAAGACAGAAAAGTTGAAACAAAAATA